>JAFYZY010000057.1 GCA_017548485.1 Oscillospiraceae bacterium
AATAGCAATACCTTTTGGAAAAATTTTTCTAACAAATATTGGGAAATCGCATACCGCAGGATATAATGGTCTTATAGAAAGTGAGGATCTAACATGAGTACATTCGCAGATCGCATGAACGAAGCCATGCAAAAATACGATATCTCGATCAACGAGATCTCTAGAAGAACCGGGATAAATGTTGGTACTTTGTCTCATTATAAAAGGGGTGAATTCGAGCCAAAGCAGACCAACATCTATCTCATATCGAAGGCACTTAATGTGTCTCCCGGTTGGTTGATGGGGATGGATCTACCCGAAAACTCTTACCTTCTCGACAGCGAGATCCTTCGGATGTGGAAGAAGCTCGACTACGAACAGCAGGTGGCAGTTGTCCAGTACATTCAATCTCTAACAACAGATCATACAGAAGAATCCTGACGTTCACTTTATCCCCCCCTATCTCGGACATCTGTCCGTGATTCTATTATACAAAGTTCATTGTCCTCAAACGTGGACAATTGGAGAGAAAATGTACAAAGATCAGAGAGGATTTTACAGACAGTCGGTTACCATCAACGGAAAGAGGAAAGTATTCTCCGCCAAGACAAAGAAGGATCTGATGCTGAAGATCGCAGTCTACAAGGATACACCCAGCTCTGGGTTACTGCTGACAGATCTTGCGGACGAATGGATGGAAGATGCCGAAACAAGACTGGCAAGGAATACCCTGAAGGGATACCGGGCTGCCTATAAACTTATTTGTCAAGACTGGGAAGGAGTCGAAGTAGATAAGATCACTTCGCAAAGAGTCCTAGCTTGGCTGAAGAGATATGACTACCTAGCACAGAAGACCCTGACCAATTATCTTTTAGTGCTGCGGTTGATAATCGATTACGGATGCCTGACCTATGGGCTAACATATAATCCCTGTGATAAGGTGCATCCACCCAAAGGCACAGGAAAGAAGACTAGGGAATTCCCTTCCCCGGAAGACATACAGATCGTGAACAACAACACCGACAAACCGTTCGGTGTCTTTATGTATACCATTCTATATACAGGTCTCCGGAGAGGAGAAGCCTGTGCCTTGAAGTGGAAGGACATCGACTGGGAGAACAAAAGAATCCACGTCTCCCGGTCAATGTACTGGGAGAACCATATTCCATATGAGAAAGATCCGAAGTCCTCTGCCGGGGTCAGGGATGTTCCCCTGTTAGATTCTCTTGCGGAGATCCTGAAACCCAACAAAGGAAAGAAGAATGACTATGTCTTTCCTCTGCTGAAGGAATATGACCTGACCAGAGGAATAGAGAGATACCGTCAGGAGACCGGGTTGTCCTGTACACCGCATGGACTCCGGCATGGTTTTGCCAGTATTCTTTTCAAACAAGGACTGGATGTGAAAACAATTCAGTATGTTATGGGTCACTCCCAAAGCTCGACCACGATGGAGATATATATACATTTATTGGAACAGGACAAGACTGCCCTTGCTCTTCAGGCATTGCAAAGCTTCATTTAGGTGTGCATTTTGGTGTGCAGAAGTGTGCAGAAAATGCCATATTTTTCTTTAATTTCGTTATACAATTGTTTACTTTCAAACACAGAAAAAACCCCTTAACTAAAGGATTTTCCTTTAATTAAGGGGCTTTTCATTGTGGCGGAGAAGGAGGGATTTGAACCCTCGCGCCGGTTTCCCGACCTACACCCTTAGCAGGGGCGCCTCTTCGGCCAACTTGAGTACTTCTCCGTGTGCCAAAGTTATGTTTTTCCTGTTGAGTTAACAAGTGTGATTATATATTAGCCCATGTGGTTTGTCAATCGAAGAGAGACACCGGCATGCACGCGGGATCCGCGCGCATGCCGACTTATCTTTTCACACAGTTCCTTATAGCTAGGACATCATTCCTCTATGTCTCCGCGCTCCTTGAGGTCAGCTACTATCTTTGCGTAGAACTCCTCGTCGATGCGGAACTTCTTCATGTAGATGATATAGCCCGCGACGATGCATATGACCGGGATGAGGAGCATCGCTATCTTGATGACGGTGACTCCGGAAGATGTGATTGTTTCTGCGGCAACGTCGCTCTCCTTCGTCTTTATGCCCGCCATGATGACGGCGATGCTTATGACGCCGGTCGACAGTGCTCCGCCTATCTTGTTGATCAGAGGCTGGATGGAGAAGGTCACGGATTCATGCCTTCTTCCCATCTTCCACTGTCCGTATTCGATGGTGTCGGCGAGGAACATCAGCATCAGCAGCTGGATAAAGGCCTGCGCCACGAAGATGAGCACCGCTGCGACCGCCACAAGGATCAGGGATACCTCGGCAAAGGCAAACAGGATGTATCCCGCTATGATCAGTATGGTCGAGAATGAATAGAGCTGTTTTCTGGTGAACCTCTTTGAGAATACCGGGAATACCATCAATGCCGCCAGCTGGGCTATTCCGCACACACCGGCCAGCACTGGATACAGGTTGATGTCGCCGAATACATACTGCATATAGTAGGTAGCAAATCCGGTCGTGATGCAGTAGCCCACCATGAACAGGGCCATGGCGAGAGCGGTCCACATCAGCTGGTCATTCTGGGTAATGGCTGTCCACATGTCCTTAAGTGTGGTCTCCTCCCCGTCCTCCTTGGCCAGTCTCTTCTCCTTCACCCCGAAGAGCGGGAAGCACAGGAACAGAAGGTACATGACGCACATGGCCACGGCGACATAGAACCAGCTCTGCTTCGTGTTTCCGAAAGCGCTGGTAATGGGCTGCCAGCCGACCATGATTATATACATTCCGATATTGGCGCATATCCTAGCGAAGGCGCCGATGCTCTCCCTCTCCTTCTGGTCCGTAGTCATCGCGGGCATGAGGGTCCAGTATCCTATATCATTGATGCCGTATGAGATGTCCCACAGGAAGTACGCCACGGCGAATATGATCACATAGGTGGTTCCCTTTCCGATCTCACTGAACAGGACAAGATAGAAGATCACGCTGACTATCCCACCGCCGAGTATCGCCGGCTTGAACTTGCCCCAGGGCGAACGGATGTTGTCCACCAGCATGCCGGTCACGGGATCGTTGAGAGCATCGAATATCCTCATAAGCGAAAGCACCATGCTCACTGCTGTAAAGACAGAGAGCGGAAGGTTGAGGATATTGCTCAGAAAATACAGAAGTGCATTGGCCTCAAAGGCATAGAACATGTCGCGTCCTATGGTCCCGAGTCCGAAGAAATACTTGTTTCGTTTAGCCTGTTTACTCATGACTCCTCCGTTGTGATCACGTATATGTTAGAACTGAAATCGCCCTGCATCCTCATGCCGGGGTCATAGCCTGTTCCCATGAATCTGGCGTTCAGCGACATGCCGCTCATCAGCGCGGCTCCGGTAGCGTCGCACTCCCTCTCCGCGTCCTTCATGCGGTACTGTCTTCCGGCGGTGCGCACTATCGCTCCGTCCGGCTTGACCTTTACCGGAAGGATGTGCTTCAGAAGGCCGCCGTACTGGGCTGCGTTCAGCAGCTGCCTTCTGCTGAACACGTTATAAACGGTCTTCATGTCCAGTCCCCGAGGATATATCCTCTCGTATCCAGGCGCCGCGTGGACGAGCTCATGGAACAGTCCTACTATCGCGACATTCCCATCCGAGACCTGCATGCTGATGCCGTCCGGTGCCTTGAGCCTCCTGAACGAGCCGAACTGGAATACCTTCCTGTATCTTTTATAGAAAGCGATCTGGTCCTTTATCTCATCCGTTTCGACCGGAGTCAGATCCGCCAGGTCGAACTCATATCCGAGAAGTCCGTAGAACGAGATATTTCCTCTCGTGCTCAGCGGGGTGTTCCTGAGCGTCTGAGCATGAGGCGCCGCGGATACGTGAGCTCCTATAGTCGACAGCGGATACAGATAGGAAAGCTGGTACTGGATCCTGCATCTCTCCACCGCGTCGGTGTTGTCGGACGCCCAGACCTGCGGTGAGAAGCACATCATACCCAGATCGAATCTGTTGCCTCCGGAAGAGCAGCTCTCCAGCAGCACCTCGGGACGCGGTCCGAATATCCTTCTTAGCACGTCGTACAGTCCCAGGATATATCTGTGGGCACTGGCTCCGAGAGCCGTGGAATGCCTGTTCATGTCCCATTTCACGTAGGACACTTTTCCCTCATCTATGCATCTCGTCACATTCTCGACGATATAATCCCTTACATCCTGCCTGGAGAGATCCAGGAGCAGTTCGTTTCTTCCGAGGACCGTGACTCCGTCCTCAGCCTGTATGGCCCATTCGGGATGCGCTCTGTAGAGCTTGCTGTCCGGATTGACCGCCTCCGGTTCGAACCACAGTCCGAAATCCAGTCCCATCGCGCTGAGCTTCTTCTGCAGTCCTGAGAGTCCTCCGGGAAGCTTTTTGCGGTTGACATCGTAGTCTCCGAGTCCCGCCTTATCGCTGTTTCTCTTGCCGAACCAGCCGTCATCCAGCACGAACAGCTCGCACCCGAGCTCTGCAGCCTTTTTGCCCAGCGAGACCAGTTTGGACTCGGTAAAGTCAAACATGCAGCCTTCCCAGTCGTTGTAGAGCACCGGTCTCTCTCTCCCCTGCCAGTATTCGGGGATCACGTTGCTGTTGACGAACCTGTGCATCCGGTCCGACATGCCGCCGAATCCGTTTCCGGACCACACCATGACTGCCTCGGGAGTCTCAAACTTCTCACCCGGTGCCAGGATCCAGTCAAAGGATACAGGCGATATTCCCTGCACTATCCTTGTGATCCCTTCGTTCGTTTTCTGTACTCTGGAATAATGGTTGCCGGAATATATGAGGTTGAATCCCATGACTGTTCCGTCAGTCTCCGTCGCTCCGGGCTCGCTCAGAATGAATCCCGGATTGTGCAGTGCAGAGGAAAAACCCGTCGTGCTCTCGTTTACCACTCCGGACATCCCGACAGGCGCTCTGTAGGGCTGCATCTCGGCGATCCATGCGCCGTTGAAAGTGGTTATCTCGTAATCCCCCAGGACATCCATCATGGAGGACATTATCTTCTCTACATTTATATCTCTTTCAGTGTTGTTGCAGATCACCGTGCGTCTGGTGACCGCCGTGTCGAACAGCGTGTAGAACAGATGCAGGGACATCTTGCTGGGGCTGGCCATGACGATCTCAAGGGTCTCTGCGTCCCCGTGGGCCTGCGGGAGGCCGCACTCGATGGGAACTGTATGGTCGTATTTCCTGCTGAACGAGTATTTGAAGGCCGCCGGTATCTCCCTGTCTATCTCCAGAGGGCTCTCCCTGTAGTCTCCTCTCCCGAGTGAGCTCCACTCCAGCGGGAGATACATCGGGATCTCCTCCCCTTCCGGTCCGTTGTTGGTTCCCCATCCGGTCCCGTATCTGACAGCCAGTGCGTCATCGTCGTCTATATCCACCGGCGCCCCGAAATGGAGATGCTCCAGGTTGCCGCTCTGGGTAGCGCGGAACATGTACGAAATGTTGTCGTTTCTGAGCAGGAAGATGTTGTTCTTGATCTCTATCATGACCGGAGCTCCTTATTCACTATGTAATAATTGTAGATTATCGACAAATCATAATCAATTACTGAAGCGTTTTTCTCCCAATCCGCTGAAACTGTGCAGTCTGTTTCGTTTATATCTACGGACACAGAAAGATCCCCCCGCGCTGCCAATTGCGCCGAGGGATCTCTTTGCTAAGATCTGTTCAGATGATATAGGCCGCCGCCACCGCGAACACCAGCGCCGGCAGATAATTAGCGACGCGCACCTTCCTCTCCCATATCAGATTGATCCCGACACAGAAGATCAGCACCGAGCCGACCATTGAGAGATTTCCGAGAGCTTTGTCGGTCAGCAGCGGCTCCACCGCTCTGGCACCGAGCGTCAGCAGGCCCTGGATGACACCGACCGGGACAGCGGAGAACATGCACCCGATGCCCATGGATCCCGAGAGCACCATCACGATGATGAAGTCGAGTATCGACTTGGTCATCAGTATCGACGAGTCACCGTAGATCCCGTCCTTAACGGAACCGAC
>JAFYZY010000007.1 GCA_017548485.1 Oscillospiraceae bacterium
AACCGTTCCTCCCATCCTGTCAGCGACTAGCGCGGTGACCGCATTGCCCAGAAGATCTTCTGCTCTTCTGTTCGGATCCACCCAGGCGTCTATCAGAGATCCGGGAAGGATAAGAGGCATCCTGTCGTGGATGTGCCTGACGGAATCGGATGGCTCTCTGGTGAGCACTGTGAAGACGGGAAGTCCGTCCTCGATCCGGTACAGTCCGCACAGCCATGTGACTGGTTCTTCGGCAGGGTGGATGGAGAATTTGTCGCCCGTGCGGGTCTTTCCGTTCGGAGCCGCGATATGCTCCCACTCGATATAGGATTCGGCGGGGATCGCGCACCTGTGCTGTCTCCAGGCATCCCGGAAGGTGGGTCTCACGGCTGCCGTTTCAGTTCTTGCGTTCACGACAAGAGAGAGTCCCGTGACCCGGAAGCCCCATCTCATAGGGAATACCGTCTTTATTCCGTTTCTGTCCGGAGCGATCACGGGAACGACGTTGGTCGGGCGCGCTTCACCGCCGGTCAGAACAGACGCTCCCGCATCCCGAAACTTTTTGATGAGAGCGGACTGCATCATCTCTGAGATGAAGTCGTCCTGATCTCTCGGCTGTGAGTACATAATGAATCTGACGCACATGTCCCGCCTCCGTGATCTCGTTAGTGTTCTTATATCCATTATATATTATTGGCTCAATACAGGACCGGACGGAACGGTCGGAACAATAAGCAGATGCCTTAATTATGGTAGAATTAAGAAAAAGAAACATGAGGATCTATTTCAGAATGAGAAAATGCGTCGTGGTCTCGGATTCCTTCAAGGGAACGCTGTCCAGCCTGCAGATCTGCAGCATTTGCAGCGATCATATCCGTGCGGTCTTTCCGGACTGCGAAGTGATCACGCTCCCCGTGGCTGACGGCGGAGAGGGTACCGTGGACTGTTTCGTCAGCGCCCTCGGAGCGGTGCCGGTGAACGCGGAAGTTACCGGAGCTCTCGGGGAAAGAACCGACGCCGTCTACGCCGTTCTTGACGGCACGGCCTTTATAGAGATGTCTTCGGCTGCGGGGCTCCCTTCCGTAGGAGACAGAAAGGAACCCGGGATCGCCACCACGTACGGAGTAGGGGAACTGATCCGTGATGCCGTAGACAGGGGGTGCAGGAAGATCCTGCTGGGCCTCGGAGGCAGCGCCACCAATGACGCGGGCTGCGGCTGCGCCGCCGCTCTGGGCACTGTATTCCGCGACAAAGAGGGGAGGGAATTCGTTCCGACAGGCGACACACTGGGTCTCATCTCGGAGTATGACGGTTCAAAGACTGCAGACCTACTTTCCGGCGTGTCGGTGACAGCCATTTGCGATGTGAGGAATCCGCTCTATGGCCCCCAGGGAGCTGCGTTCGTGTTTGCACCGCAGAAAGGAGCAGACGGGCAGGAAGTCCTTCTGCTGGACGAAGGGCTCCGCCATATCGGGGGACTGATGCAGAAGGAATCAGGGAAGGATGTTGCAGACATTCCCGGAGCCGGGGCCGCGGGAGGACTCGGTGCCGGAGTCGTTGCCTTCCTCGGAGGAGAGCTCAAGCCGGGCATCGAGGCGGTCCTGGACGTGCTGGATTTTGACGGCATCGCGGCAGACGCCGATCTGGTGATCACCGGAGAGGGAAAACTGGACAGCCAGAGCTTCCAGGGGAAAGTCATAGACGGAGTCTCCAAGAGAACACAGAGAATGGGAGTGCCGCTCATCGCGGTAGTCGGAATGGAGGACGGGACGGCAGACGATCCGCTCGGACACGGCATCAGCGCCGTTTTCACGACGAACCGCGCGTCGCTTCCTTTTAAAGAACTTAAGTCCCGGGCTGCGGAGGACTATGCCGCGACCCTTGACAATATACTCAGACTTATTCAGATCTCAGAAAAGACAGGAGGACAGTCATGAAGAAGAACAGGAGCCTTGCGGCTCTCATACTGCTTCTGGTGCTGGCGTTCGGCTGCGTGTTCGCCGCCGACAGAGTGCAGAGAAGCGGATCCGGAGAAGTTTCCTCTGTGGATATAAGGGAGGGGACTATAGATACCGAGCTCGGTCATATCGCGTATAAACTGTATGTGCCCTCGACCGCAGCGGAGACATCAAAGGCTCCTGCAGTCCTGCTGCTTCACGGGTACCAGAACGACCATGAGACATGCAGCGCGTTCTCCATCGAACTGGCGAGAAGAGGGGTAGTCGTCCTGGCGATCGACGAGTACGGCCACGGCAGCACCGATATCGGACTGCTCAAACGCGGTTATGTCAATCAGAAGGTTACTGTGAACTACGGAGAGGACAGCGAAGCGGACGGAACGTTCAAGAAGAACGTAGGCGGAGCGGAGAGATACCGCCTGATGATGAACTTCTCCAACCTGTCCTTCTTCGATGAGAAGTACACGAAGGACAGCGCGGGAAACACCATCTCCGACAGTTCCTGCGGAGGCATCGACGCGTACAGATATCTTGCCGATCTTCCGTACGTGGACAGCGCCAGGATGGGAGTCAGCGGACACTCGATGGGGACATGGTCCTCATGGACCGTCGCGGCACAGTTCAGCGGGACCGACATTGAACCGAAAGCGGTAGTCCTGCAGTGCGGAGAACTGTTCAGAAACAATGCATATGACTCAGACAGCATCCATTTCAACAATGTCCTGCTGCTCCAGGCAAAGTACGATGAATTCAGCTATTTCCGCGACTATGAGCGCAACGTCACCGACGAGCTGCTGTCCACTGAGCTGCGCAAGGAGTTCCTGGGGATCAGCGAGACCGGAGAGTGGAACAGGACCTACGGCTCTTTCTCTGACGGCACCGCCAGGAGGATGGAGCTGCTGATGACGAATCACCGTCTTACTACTCACAACTCAAAGGGCATAGAGGTGGCGATGGACTGGTTCGAATCGGCTCTGGGGACTGGGTCTCATCTGGCTGGCACGGCACAGATATACATGGTCAAGGAACTTCTGGTCCTCGCGGCGCTGCTGTTCACGGTCTTCTCCGTCATCCCTGCCGCGGATCTGCTGCTGGGCAGCTGCTTCAGCGAGGTCGTACAGCCGCTGCCCTCCGGGGAAAGCCTGATCACCGGAAAGAAGTGGAAGACAGGCGTTCTCGCAGGGATACTGATCACCGGCATCACCTATCCGTTCATGACCCAGCTGGGGCACGGCCTGCTGCCCGTTCCTGAAAAGATATTCCGCATGACCATCGGCAACGGATTCCTGTCATGGTACGGACTGCTGATCATCGTCTTCGTTATAATGACGGCAGTCAGGCTCAGAAAACAGAAAAAGGCCGGGGATACCGGCCGCTGGCACGATCTCGGGATGGCAGAGGCTTCTCAGCCTGACCGCTTCAGCTGGAGACTGCTCGGCAGG
>JAFYZY010000058.1 GCA_017548485.1 Oscillospiraceae bacterium
GGCCTGCAGCACTACTCCGATGTCAAGAGCGAACATCTGGAGTGGCACGGGCACAACGATTTCTACAAGGCGGTCGCAAACGCGTCGACCGCCTGGCTGTACGGAGCGTGTGCGGTGAACTGCTCGCTGCTCGGGATAGGTGAGAGAACAGGCAACACGCCTCTTGAAGCGATGGTAATGGAATACGCTTCGCTCAGAGGTTCCACGGACGGAATGGACACCACGGCGATCTCAGATATCGCTGATTACTACACCAATGTGATCGGATACGACATACCTCCCATGCAGCCGTTCGTCGGAAGAAACTTCAATGTGACGAGAGCAGGCATCCACGCTGACGGACTTATGAAGGACGAGGAGATATACAACATCTTCAACACCAGGAAGCTCCTCAACAGGAAGCCTTCGGTGATGGTGGGCAAGGATTCCGGACTGGCGGGCATAGCCTACTGGATCAACGATACATACGGTCTCGAGGGAGACGAAGCCATAGACAAGCACAGTGAGCTCGTGACAGCTCTCAAGGAATGGATCGACGGGGAGTATGCGCACGGAAGACAGACGACCCTTTCCAACCAGGAGATGGAGAAAAAGACAGAAGAGCTGTCCCACGGCAGATTCAGGATGCTGTGAGGGGGTGACGGAGAATGATAACAAACAGACCTACTTCTCTTGCGGACCAGGTGTTCGAAAGACTGGAAAATGAGATACTGTCGGGGGGATATGCCAGGGGTACGGTGTTCACCGAGCAGGATATATGCGACGACTTCGGAGTCAGCAGGACCCCGGTGAGGGAAGCTCTGGCCAGACTGGAACAGGAGCATATCATAGAGAACACCGGAAAGGGACTCAAGGTGGTCGGCATCACGGTCGATGACGCCGATATCATCTATACGATCAGACAGAAGATAGAGGGGCTGGCGGCAGCGGAGTGCGCCAGAAAAGCCAGCGACGAGCAGGTCAGGGAACTGGCTGATCTGGTGGATCTGCAGACCTTCTACGCAGAGAAGGGAGATTCCGAAAAGGTCAAGCAGATAGACAGCGAGTTCCACGAGAAGATCTATTCGTATACCGGGAGTTTCGTATATTCGGATACGCTCGTGCCTCTGCACAGGAAGATACAGAAATACCGCAAGCAGACGGTGGAGAAGGGCTCCAGCGCCATGACCTCCTGCGCCGAGCACAAAAAGATAATCGAAGCGATAGCATCAAGAGACCCGCAGGCATCGGAGAAGGCCATGAACGAACATATCTCAAGTGCCTTTGCCAGGGTCAGGGAACTTGATATCAACTGAGGTGGATCACAATGGACGCGATAAGATACAGCAGCGGCGCAGTCGTGATAAAGAACGGCATGCCGGTGGCTGCGCATGACGGTTCGGAAGGGACCAGAGAGAAGAGCATCACATACAGGATACTCCGGGCCCATGAGGCTGGCATCCCGGATCCGGACAGGTTCCATATACGCTTCGATGCGCTGGTGTCGCATGACATCACGTATGTGGGCATAATACAGACCGCCAGGGCGTCCGGACTCAGCGAGTTTCCGATGCCCTACGCGCTGACGAACTGTCACAACAGTCTCTGCGCCGTAGGGGGAACCATCAATGAGGATGATCACGTCTTCGGGCTTTCGGCTGCCAGGAAATACGGCGGCATCTATGTGCCTGCGAACCAGGCGGTCATCCATCAGTTCGCCAGGGAAGCGCTTGCCGGCTGCGGCAGGATGATCCTCGGATCGGATTCCCATACCAGGTACGGCTGTTACGGCTGCATGGGAGTCGGGGAAGGCGGCGGAGAACTGGCCAAGCAGCTGCTCAGGAATACATGGGATTCCGACGCGCCGGAGGTCGTTCTCGTATGGGTGGAAGGGAAAGTGCCCCACGGCATTGGCCCTCACGATATCGCGATCGCTCTGGTGGGAGAGACCTTCCCGAAAGGCCTGGTAAAGAACAAGGTGCTGGAATTCGCCGGTCCGGGAATAGCTGATATGCCCATCGATTTCAGGATAGGGATCGATGTCATGACCACCGAGACCTCCTGTCTGTCTTCCATCTGGGAGACGGATGACGAGGTCAGAAGATACTATGAGAACGTAGGCAGGCCGGAAGATTATTCCGGACTCAGGATAGAAGACGGCGCGAGGTACGACTCCATGATAACAGTAGACCTCAGCAGGATGGAGTCCATGATTGCGCTCCCGTTCCACCCGTCCAAAGCCTATACGATCCACGAACTTCAGGAAGACCCTTCGGGAATACTCTCCGAGATCCAGGAGGAGTGCAACAGGTCTCTGGAAGGCGGAGTGCAGATGGATCTGCTCAGGACGATAGGAAAAGACGGAAAGATACATGTCGACCAGGGAGTGATCGGCGGCTGCGCCGGAGGAATGTTCGACAATATTGCCGAAGCGGAAGACATCCTCAGAGGGAAGGACATAGGAAACGGGTTCTTCGATCTGTCGGTATATCCCTCTTCTGCGCCGGTAAATCTGGCTCTCGTTCAGGGAGGCATAACGGCGGAACTGCTCAAGAGCGGCGCCGTCCTGAAGCCGTGCTTCTGCGGCCCCTGCTTCGGGGCGGGGGACACGCCGGCAAACAACAGTTTCTCCGTGCGCCACACGACCAGAAACTTCGCAAACAGGGAAGGTTCCAAGCCTGGTCAGGGTCAGATCGCCGCAGTGGCGCTCATGGACGCCAGATCCATCGCGGCTACCGCAGCGAACGGCGGAGTGCTGACAGCCGCTACCGATATCGAATACGAGACGGCAAGAAGAGAATACGTATATGACGGTTCCATCTATGAAAAGAGATGCTATTACGGATTCGGAGATCCACATCCGGAGGAACAGCTGAGATTTGGGCCCAACATAACTGACTGGCCGGTGATGCCCGCGCTGACCGAGGACATCACTCTTGAGATGACTGCGGTAATACAGGACGAGGTGACGACCACTGACGAGCTGATACCGTCAGGGGAGACTTCAAGCTACAGATCCAATCCCGTGGCGCTGTCGGAGTTCGCCCTCTCCAGAAGAGTTCCGGAATATGTCGCCAGATGCAAGGCGGTGCGTGACAGGCAGAATGATACAGAAAGCCTGCTCGGGTCCTGCATATTTGCAAGGAAACCCGGAGACGGATCTGCGAGGGAGCAGGCGGCATCATGCCAGAAGGTCCTGGGGGGACTGGCGAATATATGCTATGAATACGCCACGAAGAGATACAGATCCAACTGCATCAACTGGGGAATCATCCCGTTCACGATAGACAGGGAACAGGAAGTGGAATTCGCCGTCGGCGACAGGGTGTTCGTTCCCGCTGTGAGGAGCGGGATCCTGGAAGGCAGGGAGGAGTTCGATGCGGTCCTCAGATCCGGTGATGCCGAGAAGAAGATAAAACTGTATTGCAGGGGACTGACGCCGGAGGAGAGGAAGATACTCGCTGACGGCTGTCTGATCAACTACTACGCTGAGAAACTGAAGGAGGCCTGAAGTGGACAGGATAAAAATGACCACGCCTCTCGTCGAGATGGACGGAGACGAGATGACCAGAGTGATGTGGCAGATGATAAAGGATGAACTGATCCTGCCATTCGTGGATCTTAAGAGCGAATACTATGATCTCGGTCTCCTGAGCAGGAACGACACCGACGATCAGGTGACGGTGGATGCGGCTAATGCCAACAGAAAATACGGAGTGGCAGTCAAATGCGCCACCATAACCCCTAACAGACAGCGCATGGAGGAATATCCCCAGCTCAAGCAGATGTGGAAGTCTCCCAACGCCACCATAAGGTCCATAATGGACGGCACCGTGTTCCGCGCTCCTATCCTGATAAGCAGGATCAGGCCGGTCGTCAGGAGCTGGGAAGCTCCCATCACCATCGCGCGCCACGCATACGGAGACATCTATAAAGCAGCCGAGATGGTCACTGATGTGCCCGGAGAGGCTAAACTGGTCTTTACGGGAGATGACGGAAGCGAAAAGAGCATACCGGTCCAGAGAGTGGAGGGACCTGCTGTCTGGCAGGGACAGCACAATCTGGATTCCAGCATAACCTCCTTCGCGGAGTCGTGTTTCGGGTATGCGCTCTCGACCGGGCAGGACCTGTGGTTCAGCACGAAAGACACCATCTCAAAAACTTATGACGGAAGATTCAGGGAGATATTCGAGAAGCTGTATGAGGAAAAGTACAAAGACGAGTTCGAAAAGAAGGGGATCACCTTCTTCTACACGCTGATAGACGACGCCGTCGCCCGTGTCATAAGATCAAAGGGCGGGTTCATCTGGGCCTGCAAGAACTACGACGGAGACGTCATGAGCGACATGGTGTCCACAGCTTTCGGATCCATCGCCATGATGACCTCGGTCCTGGTCTCGCCGGAAGGCAACTATGAGTACGAGGCTGCCCACGGCACAGTCACAAGGCATTACTACCGCTACCTGAAAGGGGAGAAGACCAGTTCCAATCCCGTGGCCACCATTTTTGCGTGGACCGGTGCGCTCAGGAAACGCGGCGAACTGGACGGCCTGACAGATCTTTCGGAATTTGCGGACAGACTGGAGAAGGCCTGTTTCGATACAATGGAATCAGGCATCGTGACCAGGGATCTGACGCTGCTCATGGAGGACACTGACGGGGTGACCGCAGTGGATACGGAGACATTTATAAAGACAGTCAGAAGCCGTATCTGATATCATAAAGAAAACGACCGGAGAGACCGGATAACTACAAACAGAAAGGAAGACCCAGATGGAAAAGTTTGACTTTTTGGACAACCGCGCGTTCGACGACCGCTGCACGGCATTTGCTCCGCAGACTCCGCAGATGCAGCCCGGCGCATCGATGTTCGATTTCAAGCCGCTCGGCACCGGAACGAAGGTGCTGGAGAACGGCGACGTGGAGTTCGGGTTCTATGCTCCGAACGCAGGAAAGGTGGAGGTATCCTTCGGACTGAAGCCTGAGGAACCCATGCCCATGGAAAAGGGAGAGGACGGAGTATGGAGGGCTACCCTGAAGTACGATCCGCTGTTCATCGGCCCCAAGGCTTTCTTCTTCCTGATCGACGGAGCTGAGGCAGTGAGCCCGTACTGCTCACAGTACTACAGCCACGGGAAGGCCATCAACTATGTAGAGATACCGGATCCCGCGGCGCCTTTCGTCCTTATGAACGATGTGCCTCACGGCACCGTCGCGATCGAATACTACTGGTCAGAGGCGTTCGAATCGTTCCAGAGATGCTTCATCTATCTGCCTCCGAACTACTACGAAGGCGGCGAGTTCCCGGTGCTCTACCTGCAGCACGGAGCGGGTGAGAACGAGACTTCCTGGATATTCAACGGCAAGGTCAACCACATAATGGACAACCTCATCGCCGAGGGCAAGGTTGTTCCTTTCATCGTCGTCATGAACGACGGAATGCAGAGAGGGAAGAACGAGAACATGAGGAATGCCGGCGGTGCGCTGGCTAGTTCCATCATCGACAGCTGCAGACCCATGATAGAGAGGAAATACCGCGTCAAGGCCGACAAGTGGCACCGCGGAATAGCGGGATTCTCCATGGGATCCATGCAGTCCTGCGTGATCGGACTCGAGCATACCGATGTATTCGCTTACATCGGCCTGCTGAGCGGATTCATGAGGAGAGTCGGACCCGGGATGGATCTTGAGAAATCCTTTGAGATCAATACGCATCTGCGCGTGATGGAGGATAAGGAGAACTTCCTTAAGGACGTAAAGCTGTTCTACAGAGGTATAGGGTCGAAAGACGCGCACGTTGAGGCGTTCCTGACAGACGACGTCGTCTGCGATGAGCACGGATTCTCATCCTACCCGAATGTCGTCAGGAAGGTTGTCGAGGGATATCCCCATGACTGGGCAGTGCTGAGGATCCTGTTCCACGATTTCGCACAGCTGCTGTTCAGAGACTGACATGAATCTATGACGGAAGGGCTTCTGCGGAAGCCCTTTTTTGCGCTCAGTTTTTCCGGCTGTTGTATAATAAACTGGTGATCCGTATGCGGATCAGAAAGAGACAAGTACAGGAGGATCGAAATGAAATACAATATCACAGGTGAGCCCATGCCCGTAGTCATCTGCCATCTGGAAGAAGGCGAATCCATGATCACTGAGAGCGGTTCGATGGTGTGGATGTCTCCCAATATGCAGATGGAAACTGTCGGCGGAGGACTGGGGAAAGTCCTTGGCAGGCTGTTCTCAGGCGAGAGACTGTTCCAGAACGTCTATACCGCGAGAGGCGGCGAGGGACTGATCGCGTTCGCGAACAGCTTCCCCGGTTCCATCCGTATGGTGGAAGTGACACCGGACAAGCCTCTGATCTGCCAGAAGACGGCATTCCTTGCGGGAACGCAGGGCGTCGAACTGTCGGTGTTCTTCCAGAAGAAGCTCGGAGCCGGACTGTTCGGGGGAGAAGGCTTCATCATGCAGAAGGTCTCCGGGACTGGGACCGTATTCCTTGAGTTCGACGGCTCAACCGTGGAGTATGATCTCGGCGCAGGCCAGCAGATCATCGTCGATACCGGCAACCTTGCGATGATGGACGAGACCTGCTCAGTCGATATCCAGACGGTAAAGGGTGTCAAGAACATGTTCCTAGGAGGAGAGGGGATCTTCAACACCGTCGTTACCGGTCCCGGCAGAGTCACGCTCCAGACCATGCCTCTCTACGCCTTCGCACAGAACCTGATCCCGTATCTTCCCACACAGTCAGCCTCGGTCAAGATCGGCGACTGATCGGCTGATGATGGCGGCATGATATCTCCGATACTACGTGTGCAGGTGTCAGGAACCATAAAAAGCAGGAACCATGGTCATGGATCAATGACCATGGTTCCTGCTGCGTTCTGGAAGCTGACACACCGGGATTTGTTCTAAAACATGCCGCTTGTGTTATATAATAAATTATTAAGTGCTTTTACAGAAAAAGGAGCAACA
>JAFYZY010000059.1 GCA_017548485.1 Oscillospiraceae bacterium
AGAACCTGAAGGCTGCGGGACTGCTGATAATAACCGACACCATGCTGAGCAGGGTGAATGAGAACAGCGCAAAGGGAAGAAGGACGCACTTATTCATAGACGAGTTCCATGTCGTGTTCTCAAACGAGCACTCCGCAAGATTCTTCTCCTCAGCATGGAGACAGTTCAGAAAGCGTAACGCCTGTCCCACGGCGATAACTCAGAACGTGGATACCGTCCTGGAGTCGGCGGAAGCGAGGACTATACTCTCCAACTCAGAGTTCATAGTGATGCTCAGTCAGGCAGCGACAGACCGGGAGAAACTGGCGGAACTGCTTAAGATATCGCCTGAACAGCTCGGTTATATAAGCGGAAGCATCCCGGGTTCCGGTCTGATAAAATACAGCGGATCGCTGATTCCATTCGTGAACAGATTCCCTAAGGACACGAAGTTGTACAGACTTATGACTACGACGCCAGGAGAGATCTTTTAAAATTTGCAGGGTGTGACAACGCCCACACCTTTTTTTGTACACATAATGTTGCTGTCGATAAGGTATAATTGAACCAAAGGTAAATCAACTGTCTGCCATATCCGCAGAGGAGGATAAAATGGGCGATAAAAGAAAGACCGTCATCATAGGCGGTGTAGCTGGAGGTGCGAGCTGCGCGGCAAGGCTCCGCAGGCTGGACGCCGACAGAGACATAATCATTCTGGAGCGCGGAGAGTACATATCCTACGCGAACTGCGGACTGCCGTACCATGTGGGCGACGTCATACACAACCGCAGTTCTCTGCTGCTCATGACGCCGGAGAGGATGTGGGAGCGTTTCCGCATCGACGTCAGGGTCAGAAACGAAGTTACTTCCATCGACAGAGATAAAAAGACCGTGACCGTCAGGCACACGGACACGGGAGAAACATATGAGCAGCCCTACGACGATCTGGTCATAGCGACCGGTTCTTCTCCGCTGCGACCCGGCATACCAGGAATAGAGAACGACAGGATACGCACGCTTTGGTCAGTCCCGGACGCGGACGAGATCAGAGCGATGGTGCAGAGCGGAAAACTAACCAGAGCCGCGGTGATCGGAGGAGGATTCATCGGCCTCGAGATGGCGGAGAACCTGAGACACGCCGGACTGGACGTCATGATCATGGAAGCGGCCGATCAGGTGATGAACACCATCGACTTCGAGATGGCCCAGCTGCTGCATGAGAACATCAGGCAGAACGGCGTGGAGCTGTACCTCGGAGACGGGGTGGATTCCTTCGAAGACGCCGGCGACGGAGTGATCGTCAGACTCAAGAGCGGAAAGACCGCGGAAGCCGACATGGTCATCCTGTCCATCGGAGTGCGTCCCAACAGCGCGCTCGCAAAGGACGCAGGACTCAGTCTCAACGAGCGCGGCGGCATAGTCGTCGACGACCATATGCGCACCAGCGATCCCGACATATATGCAGTCGGGGACGTCATAGAGGTGGAGGACTTCGTTTCCAAAGACCGCACGATGGTGCCTCTCGCAGGGCCTGCCAACAAGCAGGGCAGGATACTGGCGGACGTGCTCGCCGGAAGGGATTCGGCCTACAAGGGCACTCAGGGCTCATCCATAGCAAAGGTCTTTGATCTGGCCGCCGCTTCCACAGGCGTGAACGAGAAGACGCTCATCAGGAAAGGACTGGAAAAGGGAAAGGACTACGAGAGCTTCGTGATCCTGCAGAACTCCCACGCAACCTATTATCCCGGCGCCACACAGATGTTCATCAAGATGATATATGAACCTGACAGCGGGAAGATGCTGGGAGCCCAGATAGTCGGAAGGGAAGGCGTGGACAAGCGCATCGACACCATAGGCGTGGCGATGAGGCTCGGAGCCTCGGTCTACGATCTCAAGGATCTGGAACTGGCATACGCGCCTCCGTTCTCCTCGGCAAAGGATCCCGTGAACATGGTGGGTTTTGTGGCGGAGAACATCCGCACCGGCCTTGTTAAGATAGCTCAGTACGACGCTCCGGACACCGATCCCGATGCAGTTCTGCTGGATGTGCGCGAGGAAGCGGAGGTCATGGCATATTCCGTTCCGGGAGCCGTCAATATCCCGCTGGGCCAGCTCAGAGACAGACTGAACGAACTGGATCCGGAAAAGAGGATACTGGTGATCTGCGCGATCGGCGTAAGAGCCTACACCGGAGCCAGGATCCTCGCGCAGAACGGCTTCAGGAAAGCGGAGGTGTATCCGGGCGGAGCGACGTTCTACAGAGCCACTCATCCGCAGGAGACGCAGACAGCTGAACAGGAGCCCAAGAAGGAGATAGTCATCACAATGGAAGACACTAAGGACAGGATCGTTCTGGACTGCTGCGGACTGCAGGGCCCTGGTCCGATCATGGAAGTATACAAGACAATAAACGATATGAAGGACGGCCAGATGCTGGAAGTATCGGCGTCCGATCCGGGATTCGCCAGAGATATAGAGGCCTGGTGCAGGAGCACCGGCAACACTTTGGTCAGCAACGAGGTCAGGAACGGTCAGTATGTTGCCTCGATCCGCCGCGGAACAGAGGATCCCGAGACCGGCGCTGTGAAAACTTCGGGACCGGATAAGAACGGGAAGACCATCATCGTCTTCGACGGGGATATGGACAAGGTGCTTGCCAGTTTCGTGATCGCGAACGGCGCGCTCGCTATGGGAAGACCGGTGACCATGTTCTTCACGTTCTGGGGACTCACGGCACTCAG
>JAFYZY010000060.1 GCA_017548485.1 Oscillospiraceae bacterium
AGAAGGAGTTCATGGACGCCAAGTTCCACACAGCTCTTGTCGAGGATGACGACTTTGATCTGCTGGTCATGGGCCGCACTCAGGGAAAGGGCTGCTATTGCTTCGTCAATGACCTTCTGAGTTCAGAACTCAGGAAGCTCAAGGATGCGTACCGGTACATGATCGTGGACAATGAAGCGGGGATGGAACATATCAGCAGAGGAGTCCTCCCGTCAGTCAATGCCAGGGTTCTGGTGTCCGACTGCTCAAGAAGAGGCATCCAGGCGGTCAGCAGGATCGCTGAGCTCGTTAAAGAAGTCGACCTCGGCGTAGACCACGCATATCTAATTGTGAACCGTGCGCCGCACGGAGAACTGAACGAAGGCGTGAAAGAAGAGATAGAGAAAAGCGGACTGGATCTCATCGGTGTAGTTCCTCATGATGAGATGATCTATGAATATGACAGCGACGGCAAGCCTACGGCAAAACTTCCGGATGATTCACCGGCGAGGGCTGCAGTCAACGAGATAGCAGAGAAACTGTTCGCGTGAGGCTTACCGCCTTCGCGTTCAAATAAATCAAAAGCAATTTTTTGGAGGTATGGATAGCATGGCATTTACACGCAAGGCGCAGACCTATTCCTCGTCGATCAACGAAGTGACGATCGGCACCGGGGACAAGGCTGTGACCATTGGCGGATCCAACGTTATGCCGCTGTATTCCTTCGATGCACCGCTTAAGAACAAGATCGCGATTGGTGCTGAGATCACGGACAGCGGTGTGGACCGCACACTACCCGGCATCGCTTCGTATTACGAAGGAGCGGATACGATCGCAGAGATCGCCAAGCGCGCCTCAGAGATGCCCGGAGCAGACTTTGTTGCGCTGGCGCTCAACGGGGCAGACCCCAACGGAGAGAACCGTCCCGTAGAGGAATGTGTTGAGATCGCAAAACAGGTCTCCGATGCTATAGACGTGCCGCTGGTGATCACCGGCTCAAGGAACGTCGAGAAGGACACCGCATTGTTCAGCAGCATCGCAGAGGCACTTCAGGGCAAGAATGTGCTCCTGGTCTCAGCAAAGGAAGAGAACTACAAGACCGTCGCAGCGTCTGCGATAATGGCTTACGGCAACAAGATCTCAGCGGAATCCGCTGTTGACATCAACCTTGCAAAGCAGCTCAACGTTCTTCTGTCCCAGATGGGAATCAACCCCGAATCGTATGTTATGAACGTCGGGTCTGCAGCAGCAGGTTACGGATATGACTATGTCGCATCCACTCTTGACAGAGTCAAGGATGCGGCGCTCGCCCAGAACGACGCGATGCTGCAGATGCCGATAATCACACCGGTATCACAGGAGACCTGGGCGGTAAAGGAATCCATCGTTTCGGAAGAAGATTATCCGGATTGGGGCTCCCGCGAATCACGCGGAGTGGATATGGAAGTCTGCACGGCTGCTGCCGTGATAGCCGGAGGCTCTGACGCAGTCATCCTCAGACATCCTCAGTCCATAGCGGCGATCTCAGGCATGATCGCTGATCTGATGTAAGGGGGGATCTAAAGATGGCACTTAAAGGACTTGACATATTCAAACTCACACCCAAGAAGAACTGCAAGGAATGCGGAAATCCCACATGTATGGCTTTCGCGATGAAAGTCGCTCAGGGAGCAGTGTCTATCGAGGCCTGCCCGTACATGTCCGCTGATGCTATAGCGACTCTTTCAGAGGCGACAGCTCCTCCCATGAAGACCCTCAAGGTCGGCACCGGAGCCGCCGAACACTCGATAGGAGGAGAGACCGTTCTCCACAGACACGAAAAGACATTCGTGTCCGAGAGCCTCTTCGCGGTATCTGTCTGCGCAGGCTGCATCGACAGCAAACTTCCCGAGATCGAGAAGGTAGATTACGAGCGTATCGGAGAGCGCATGTATGTAGAGGCCCTGAACCTCGAATTCACAGATAAGGATTCCTATGTACAGCTGGTCGAAAAGGCTTCCGGTAAGGGAAGGCTCCTGATCCTTGATGTCAAGGACGCGGAAGCAGCCGAAGCTGCGCTTGAGAAATGCGCCGCCGACAAGCCGATACTCAATGGAGCTACGCCCGACAACTATGCGCAGTTCACCGAGATCGCCAAGAAATACGGCGTAGTGCTTGGAATAGGAGCTCCCGATATCGACGCGCTGCATGACACAGTCGCTGCAGTAGAAGGCCTCGGATACAAGGATCTCGTGCTGGATGTCACTGCGGCAACACTGAAAGATACGTTCGCAAACGCGGTGCAGGTCCGCAGAGCTGCACTCAAGGACGGAGACAGGACTTTCGGATATCCGTCTATCGTGAACGTGAAGAAGCTCGCCGAGGGCGATCTCCACAGACAGACCGCTCTGGCTTCGCTGTTCGTCCTCAAGTACGGCTCCATCATCGTTATGGAGGACATGACTTATTCACAGGCTCTGCCTCTCTACGGACTCAGGCAGAACATTTTCACCGACCCGCAGAAGCCCATGAAGGTCGCCCCCGGCATATATCCGCTCAACGGCGCGGATGAGAACAGTGTCTGCGCGACCACGGTCGACTTTGCTCTGACATACTTCGTCGTCTCCGGAGAACTGGAGCGCAGCGGCGTACCGGTCAACCTCCTTATCTCAGACGCAGGCGGATACTCCGTGCTGACAGCCTGGGCTGCAGGAAAGTTCAGCGCAGGCAGCATCACCAAATTCATCAAAGAGAACGGGATCGAGGACAAGATCAAGAACAGGACACTGATCATTCCCGGAAAAGCCGCAGTGCTCAAGGGCGAACTTCAGGAGAGGCTGCCCGAGTGGAATATCCTCGTAGCCCCTAACGAGGCGACGAATCTTGTCAAATTCATGAAGGAACTTTAATTAACATAAAAGGAGAAACATCATGGCAAAATTCGTAGTGATCGGCGAACGCATCCACTGCATCTCGCCAACAATCAAGAAGGCTATGGAAGAAATGAATCCGGAACCCATCATCAAGAGGGCAAAGGAGCAGATCGAAGCCGGAGCCACCTATATCGACGTGAACATCGGACCTGCGGAGAAGAATGGTCCGGAACTCATGAAGTGGGCAGTCAAGACGATTCAGGAAGCCTGCAACAACGTTCCTCTTGCACTCGATACCTCAAACAGGGCTGCGATCGAGGCTGGTATTTCCGTCTATGACCGCACCAACGGCAAGCCGATCGTCAACTCAGCTGACGCCGGAGACAGGATCGAGAACATCGATCTCGCCGCGGCCAACGACGCTATAGTCATAGCGCTGTGCTCAAAGGCAGGCGTTCCTTCCGACAATGACGAGCGCATGGTCTACTGCCAGGAGCTTCTTGAGCGCGGTATGAATGAGGGCATGGATCCGAGCGATATGTGGTTCGACCCGCTGTTCCTTGTCATCAAGGGAATGCAGGACAAGCAGATGGCTGTTCTTGACTTTATAGGACAGCTCTCCGACATGGGACTGAATTCTACCGGCGGCCTTTCAAACGTATCCAACGGAACACCGAAGTATATCCGTCCGATTCTTGACGCTGCCACGGTAGCCATGGCTATGTGCAGAGGACTTACATCGGCTATTATGAACCCCTGCGATGCAAGAGTGATGGAGACCATAAAGGCATCTGACATCATCAAGAACAATTTCCTGTATGCAGACTCCTTCCTGGAGATCTGATTTGCTGTTGAGAATATAAAGAGAGAGGATAAACATGAGCGTTTTAACAGATCTTATATATGGCGGATCGAATGCGGTTGCCGGGCTTACCGAAGGCGCGGTAAACGATGCCATTGCCAAGTACGGTGAAGACAAGCCCGTAGTTCTTCCCGGTACGGCATACTTTCTTCCCACTATCTACGCCGCGACCGGCGTAAAAGTCGAAAAGCTCGGCGACCTGCCTGCGTGTGTGGGCGTCCTGAAGTCGCTTATCACCAACCAGGAGGATCTTGGCCAGGCTCTGAATGCAGGTCTTGCAACTGCCGTCGGCGCAGAGATCCTTGAAGCTCTCAAGTATGTTGAGAGCGAAGATCCCTATGCAGATGAAGCCGGCATAGGCTTTGTTCCGGATCCCATCATCAGGTCTCTCGGCGTACCGCTGGTCACAGGAGATATTCCCGGTGTCGCGGTCGTGCTGGGCGAAGCAGGTGATCCCGCAGATGTCGCCAATGTCGTAAGAGATTATCAGGACAAAGGTCTTCTGACTTTCCTCGTCGGAAACGTCATCGACCAGGTCATTGAAAAGAATGTCAAGATGGGCCTTGAATACCGCGTAATTCCGCTCGGACATGACGTCACTTCAGTCATCCACGTCGTAACAGTCGCTGTTCGCGCCGCCCTGATCTTCGGCGGACTGACACCTGGAGATCTTCCCGGACTTCTCGCCTACACAAAGGACAGGGTCCCGGCATTCGTAAACACCTTCGGCAATCTTGACAGCGTAGTCGTGTCAGCCGGTGCCGGCGCCATCGCACTCGGATTCCCGGTCATCGTTGATATCGACCTCGGCGAGAACCAGGTCCCCGGAGCTCTGGTATCCGTACTGGATCACTCCCAGACCGTTCCCACATCGCTTGAACTGCGCAACATCAAGGTCAAGGCAAAAGCCGTTCAGCTCCCCGTAAGCTTCGCTTCCGCCTTTGAAGGAGAGATCATCCGCAGGGCGAACACTTATGTCGAATTCGACTCCGACCACAACCCGACCTGCGAGCTCCTCACCATGGTGGAGGATCCCAGTGATATCGAAGATCACAAGATCGAGATCATCGGACCAGATGTACCCGAAAATGCCACGGAACTCATCCGCATGCCTCTTGCCAACACGGTCAAGGTATACGGCGCAAAGATGCAGAAAGACTTCGAGTCGGTCATCGAGAGAAGGATCCACACCTGGTTCAACTATATCGAAGGCATGATGCACACCGGACAGAGGAACCTCTTCCGCATCCGCATCAGCAAGGATAGCTTCAATGCCGGACTGCGTCTGCGTGACCTCGGAGAAGTTCTCTATTCCATGATCATGGACGAGTTCGGATCCGTCGTGGACAAGTGCCAGGTAACGATGTATACGGACGGCGACAAGGTCAGACAGATCCTTGAAGAGGAGGCCATGCCGGTCTACCGCTTCCGCGACAACAGACTGTCATCGCTGAGCGACGAGAGCGTAGACCAGTACTACACCTGCATCCTGTGCCAGAGCTTCGCTCCCGCGCACTGCTGTGTAGTCACACCCGAGCGCCTCGGACTCTGCGGCGCTGTCTCCTGGCTCGATGCCAAAGCTACCTATGAGCTCAATTCCACCGGACCTTCCCAGCCCATCCCGAAGGAAGGTCTCATCGATGAGAGACTCGGCAAGTATGAGTCCGTCAACAAGATGGTCGCCCAGGCGACCCACGGCGCAGTCGAGAACGTGTCGCTCTATTCGCTGATCGACGACCCGATGACCAGCTGCGGCTGCTTCGAGTGCATCTGCGGTATCGAGCCGCTCTCCAACGGTGTCGTGATAGTCAACCGTGAGTATTCCGGTATGACCCCCACCGGCATGACGTTCGGCGAGCTCGCATCCATGACCGGCGGCGGCGTGCAGACCCCCGGATTCATGGGACACGGCCGTCACTTCATCGCCTCCAAGAAATTCATCAGCGCTGAAGGCGGTACAGCCCGCATCGTCTGGATGCCCAAGGAGCTCAAAGAAGACCTCAGAGCCCGTCTGGACAAGACGGCGAAGGAGACGCTGGGCATTGACAACTTCACGGATATGATCGGCGATGAGACCATCACGACCGATCCGGAAGAACTGCTTGCGTTCCTGACTGAAAAAGGACATCCGGCGCTCAGCATGGATCCCATTATGTAACACAGTTACTTAAAAACAACATCACCGGGTTCTTCCCGGTGATGTTGCTATAGGAGAAAAACATGTACACACTGACGTTCAAAGTTGAAAATCAGCCAATGGATATCAAATGTCAGGTGGAGGCCGGAGAAAACGTCCTCCGGGCTGCACAGCGCGCCGGTATCGAGATCGACGCCCCCTGCGCCGGCAACGGGACATGCGGCAAGTGCCGTGTCAGGCTGGTATCCGGTGCGCTGGAGATGCCTCAGAACCCGCGTCTCTCATATGTCGATTACGAGGAGATGTGGCGCCTCGCCTGTCAGAGCAAAGTGATAGGGGATGCCGTCGTATGGGTGCCTGCGACCGCAAGCGCTTTCAAGGAAGATATCGCGACCGCGGATCTCTCCACTCCTGAGGAACTTGAACGCTATGAGAAAGCAACAGATACGATCTTTTCCTCTGGCCTGTCAAAGACACAGTTCGAAGACGGCTGCGGCGTCGCAGTGGATATCGGTACCACTACCGTAACGGCAGCCCTTCTGGATCTTAAAACGGGGAAGGTGCTTTCCAAGGCCAGCCGCGGAAACGGTCAGATCCGTTACGGCGCGGACGTGATCAACCGCATCATTCAGCAGATGAAACCGGGCGGCAAGGAAAGGCTGCAGAAAGCAGTCAGGGAAGAGACGCTTATACCGATAATGGAAGCGATGTTCCGCGAGAGCGGAAAAAGCGCCTCCGATATCTCCCGCATAGTGATCGCCGGGAATACGACGATGGAGCATCTTTTCATCGGCGCCGACGGCGATTCCATAAGACTTGAGCCGTACGTGCCGGAGTTCCTTGAACTTACAGGCGTGGATGCGGATAGAGCGGGGCTTCCCGCACGCAAAGATTCGCCTGTCATATTCGCGCCTAATGTCGGAAGCTATGTCGGCGGAGACATCACAGCCGGTGTCCTGGACACTATGATGTGGGATTCCGACCTGATGACGCTGTTTATCGACCTGGGAACGAACGGTGAGCTCGTGCTTGGAAACAGCGAGTACATGCTGTGCTGCGCCTGTTCCGCAGGGCCGGCATTTGAAGGAGGAGACATCAGCTGCGGTATGCGCGCCACGACAGGCGCTATCGACAGCGTACATATAGATAAGGAAACACTGGAACCGGAATATACACTGATCGCAGGCAGCAAGCCCATCGGTATATGCGGCAGCGGACTGATAGATATCATCAGCGAACTGTTCCGCACCGGAGCAGTCAACTCGAAAGGCAAATTCGTAAGGGAATCCCGCAGAGTACGTTACGACGAATACGGCGGTAAATACGTCGTCGCATTTGCAGACGAGAGCGGGACCGGAAAAGATATCGAACTGAACGAAGGCGACCTGGACAATTTCATCCGCGCGAAGGCGGCTATCTTTTCCGCTGTCCGCACGATGCTTGAAACGCTGGCGATGACTCCGGAAGACATAGACAGGGTCATCATAGCCGGCGGGATCGGAAGCGGGATCGACATAGAGAATGCCATCAGCATAGGAATGCTGCCGATGCTTCCGACCGAGAAGTACTCATACATAGGCAACTCTTCCCTTACCGGAGCATGCGCGATGCTGCTCTCGGATGAGGCGACAGACAAGGTGTTTGAGATCGGACGGAATATGACCTACATCGAACTGTCGACGGAACCTGGCTATATGGATGAGTTCCTGGCGGCCTGCTTCCTGCCTCATACTGATCACAGACTGTTCCAAAGACCGGAGAACTGAGAATGCAGATAGTCAACAACAAGACAGAGAATCCTCTGAAGTACTACAGGGAGAAGACAGGTGAATTCGATCCCAACGAGCTCTCGCTGAAGAGCGGAGTTCAATTCGACGGAAAGAAGTTTCATCTGAACGTGATGGGCAGGCCTGTGAGCATGCAGTGGCCGGAGCTCATCTGTCATTATGAAGATGACGGAAAGGAGACATCCAGTTCGATCATTATCCTGATGACAAGGCTCGTCATGTACGGGGTGCTGTCGCCTTCCAGCGGTAAGATGCTCTCATACATTGAGATCCCGTGGGGCGCACATTATTTCAAGGCGTTCAAAGGCAGATGTCTGGATCGCCTCTCCGGGACATACGGGCATAACGCGAAGAAGCTTGCTTCTGACGGAGCGGCGATCGGGGCGAAGGAAGTGGAGGGAGGAGACTGTACGATAGAGTTTGACTTCATTCCGGGTCTAACTGTTCGCGCATCTGTATGGGAAGGCGACGAGGAATTTCCGGCAAACTCGCAGATAACGTTCTCTGACAATTTCCTTACAGCATTTGCTGCTGAAGAGATAGCGGTAGTAGGAGACACATTTATGAACGCCCTGAAGGGCAGATGGTGACGTTATACAGAAAAGGAGAAAGACTATGGCTTTTTATCATGAACCGGCCAGAGATATTCCTGTATACGCGGAATGCGACATCCTTGTGGTAGGAGCAGGGGCGGCAGGCCAGGCTGCGGCAGTAGCAGCAGCACGCGCCGGTGTAAAGAACATCATTCTGCTGGAACGTTATGGGTACATGGGCGGAGATGCCACAGGCGGATACGTTCTCATGCTTCCCAACCTTACATGGAGGAATAAGAGCTTTGTGAGGGGAATACAGGAGGAGTGGTTCACCAGGAGCGAGAAACAGTTCCCGGGAACCATCGCGGCTCCATCTCTGGAACAGGCAGGTTCTACGGACCCCGCGCTTATCCAGCGCTGGAAGGCATTCCACGACTGTGTCAGCCGCGGGACATACGGCGGTCACAAGGAGTCGATGCTGGTGAGATCGCCCTATTTCGATCCGCAGTACATGAGGATAGTACTGGATGAGATGGTCTATGAACAGAGAGACCGGATACAGCTGATGTATCATTCCTGGGGAGTGACGCCGATCATTGAGAACAAGACCATAAAAGGCGTTATCTTCGAGTCAAAGGAAGGTCGCAAGGCCATACTGGCCAAACAGGTGATAGATGCTACCGGAGACGGAGATATCTTCTCTCAGTCCGGAGCGGCATACCAGTCGCTCGCCGATTCCGAGAGCAGATCCGCTACTACAGCTCTCGTATACAGAGTCGGAGGAATAAACTGGGATCTCTTCCAGGAGTGGAGGAGCGCCCATCCGGAGGCCGCGCAGGCATTCTCCAGGGGACTGATAAGCGTTGCAGGGTACAGGACCAGTCCTCTTCCCACTAACAACAACACTGTCTGCTGGATGAACAACTGGCACAGCGAGAGGGACTGCACATCAATAAAGGATCAGACATACACCGAAGTTACCACCAGGCTGTCCATCGGCAACGTCATCAACTATATGAAAGAAGCATGCCCGGTGGCTTTCAGGGATGCGTTCCTGTATGATATAGCGCCGCAGCTGGGCACGAGATGCTCCAGGCGTCTTCAGGGAGAATACGTGATGTCGACCGACGATTTCGCGTTCGCCAGAAAACATGACGACGTCATTGCCTGGCATTCCACGATCTGTCAGATCAATGACTGCGGACCTGTCGAGATCCCCCTCAGGGCAATCATGGCAAAAGGCTGCGAGAACCTTCTTGCGCCTGGACGCCATCTGTCCGCGGATCCAGTTGCTATAGACTGGCTCAACCTCATTCCGCAGTGCACCGGCACAGGACAGGGAGCGGGAGTTGCCGCTGCAGTGGCGGTCATGGACGGTACGGACATCCACCATGTGGATATCAGAAAGGTCCAGGATATCCTTGCCGGGGAGCAGGATGTGCCGCTTCCGAGAAACAGTCACACAGACAGCAGTTATACGGAGCTGTGCGAAGAATTCGAGTACGGCCTGTATACCGATTCAGCCAAGGAAGCTGCTGCAAAGGGAACGGAGTATACAAGAGGGTACCGGCAGGATACCAACTCAAAGACCGGTGAGAACAGGTCCGAAAAGAATTTCATAAAAAGGGATCAGTGATAATAATGACTTCCGGATGCCCGGAAGTTTCGGGAGTGATGTGCCGTGACTGAAAAACAGGCAGTCAGAGAAAAGGGAATACAGGCAAGGAGGAAAATGGAAGCCGGGGAAAGAAACGCGGCTTCCATGGAGATCGCACGGAAGATAGCTGCTTCAGATGAGTTCCGAGGCGCCGAAACAATTCTGATCTACAGAGCGATGCCCGACGAGGTGGATCTCAGTTTCCTGACGAGGCTGCCGGAAGCGGAAGGAAAAAGGCTCTGCTATCCCCGTGTCCTTACGAAGAACAGGATGGAGGCTCTGCTGCCGTCGGGTGACAAGGGATGGAAAAAGGGAAAGTTCGGCATACTGGAACCGGATCCGGAGACTTCTCTGCACATCAGACCTGAGGAACTGGATCTGGTCCTGTGTCCCTGTACCGCATTCGATGAAAACGGCCGCCGCATGGGAATGGGCGGAGGATATTATGACAGGTATCTTCCGAAATGCGGGAAAGCCGTTATAGCTGCAGTCGCATTTGAAGGACAGAAAGTGACAGCCGTTCCGACCGAGGAAACGGATATGTGTATGGAGAGGGTCTTCACGGAAACAGCGGTCTACCAGGCAAAAAGTGCAGGAAACAGGCGGTCTGACGGAGAAAACAGGTAGACATAAACGCCTTTTTTGTCTTTACATCGAGTTAATATAAGTGTTAGAATAATAAAAACTGAATACGGAATATCGGATACGGTTTGAAAAGTTGTTAGCTGAGTAGATTAATAGAAGATTCGGTTCAAATCCGAAACAACCACCATTACTGTATTTGATCTCAGGGGATTCTGCGTTTCTGTGATGTGGATCTCGTGATGTTTTCGGGCAGAATCTGCTGGTTCATAAGTCAGTTAACTGCCGTATCTGATGGTCGACATTTCTTTGGTGTGAAGAATGCAACCGATTCGTCTCATGCGTATAGCGCATATGAGACCTGTGTTGCATTCTTTTTTTGTTTATCCGGAACTTTGTGAATTTGATCCCGCAAGGGATAAAAATATGGAGGAATAAATGAAAGCAGCAAAAAGAATTCTCAGTATTCTGCTTATCCTTTCCATGCTGTTCGCTCTGACAGCATGCGGCAAGAATGAGCCCGAACCCGAACCGGAACCCGAACCGGAACCGGTCCCGGAGACCAAGAGCGATCAGGAACTCGCCGATGAAGTCGCAGCGCTGATCGACGCCATCTACGTCCAGGAGAGGACAGCTCAGACCGACGCGCAGTGCGCCGCCGCCAAAGCAGCCTGGGACGCCCTTACAGACGCCCAGAAGGAACTGGTCGAAGGCGAAGAGGCCGATCCGGATTATTTCGGAAGAGATACCGGCGATGCGTCCAAAGATGATCCCAGAAACGCAGACAATATCGGCAAGAACGAACTTCTTGTCGTCAGTTTCGGAACATCTTTCAATGACAGCCGCGCGAAAGATATCAAGGGCATTGAGGATGCGCTCCAGGCAGCGTTCCCCGATTGGTCCGTGAGAAGAGCTTTCACAGCCCAGATCATCATCAACCATGTTCAGGCCCGCGACGGAGAGAAGATCGACAACATGGATCAGGCTCTTGAGCGCGCCGTAAAGAACGGTGTCGAGAACCTCGTGATACAGCCCACCCACCTAATGCACGGTGCAGAGTATGACGAGCTTGTTGAAGCGGTCGAGAAGTATCAGGACAAGATCGCCAACATCGTCGTCGCAGAGCCTCTTCTCGGAGAAGTAGGTTCCGATGCATCCGTCATCAACGATGACAAGAAGGCAGTCGCCGTTGCTGTCACAGCCGCAGCGCTCAAGCTTGCAGGCTTCAATGACACCAAAGCCGCAGCCGATGCAGGCACCGCATTCGTATTCATGGGACACGGCACTTCGCACACAGCGAAAGTTTCCTATTCTCAGATGCAGACCCAGATGAACAAACTGGGCTACACCAACGTCTTTATCGGCACCGTAGAAGGCGAGCCGGAAGAGACAGAGGTCGAGAATGTTATCGAAGCTGTTGCAGCCGCCGGATACACCAAAGTTATCCTGCGTCCGCTGATGGTCGTTGCAGGTGACCACGCAAACAACGACATGGCGGATCCCGAGGATGAGGAATCCTGGTACAGCATGTTCGTAGCTTCCGGTAAATTCGAGAGCGTTACATGCCAGATCGAAGGACTCGGAAGACTCGAAGACATAGAAGCTCTCTATGTAGCTCATACAAAAGCAGTCATCGGCTGATAACCGGACGATAGGGTCTATATGAGAAAACTGTTTCTAGTTAGTATTATCATGGCTGTCTGCCTCCTTCTCGCTTCCTGCGGGAAGGAGGCGGTAGAGCCGCTGCCGGAACCTGAGTGCCCTCTCGAGGACGGAGTATATTCCGCTGAATTCAGGACCGACAGCAGTATGTTCCATATAAATGAGGCATACAACAACAGAGGAGTGCTCACCGTTGAGAACGGAAAGATGACGATCCATATCACGCTTCCGTCCAAGAATACGGTCAATCTCTTCTACGGAACGGCGGAGCAGGCACAGGAAAAAGGCGCTGTGCTGATCCAGCCGACGGTCGACATAGTGACTTACTCCGACGGCGAAACGGAAGAAGTTTACGGGTTCGATGTTCCCGTGCCGTACCTCGATGAGGAATTCGACTGTGCACTGATCGGAACGAAGGGAAAGTGGTACGACCATAAAGTATATGTAACAGATCCAATTCCTGTCGTGGAACTTGAGGACGGGGAATATACTGCCGAAGTGACTCTGACAGGAGGAACAGGCAGGGCATCGATCGATTCTCCCGCCAGAGTGTTCGTCGAGAACGGAAAACTGACTGCAGAGATAATCTGGAGCAGTACCCACTACGAGTACATGACCATAGACGGGGTACAGTATGACAGGATCGATGCTGAAGGCAACTCAACATTCATGATCCCGATCACGCTTGATGAGGATATCACGGTCAGCGCTCTGACAACCGCCATGAGTGAACCGCATCTCATCGACTACACTCTGCACTTTGACAGTGCGACACTTCAGAAAAAATAAGCATATCCAGGCGAATGCTATCCATACACCTGACTCTCAGCCGGATGCTGCGCTACGCAGTATCCGGTGGGGAGAAAGGGATCGGCCTCCGGTCTGAAGACGCTGTAATTCTGCAGGGCATTATCAACTGTTAGAAAGCATAACCACTTTTATGCTATCCATACACCTGACTCTCGGACCGGCGCTGTGCTATGCGGAGCGCAGCGCCGGCAGAGAGGAAGGAATCGGTGCCCCGGATCTGCTGCCCAGAGCGGGACGCAGCTCACCGATCAAACGCCGCATATAGTTTTTGCGGCACTATTGGAGGGAATGAGCATTCTCAAAAGAGTTCTGTCAATGCTTCTGTCTCTCAGCCTGGCGCTCTGTCTCATAGGATGCGGCGCCGGCAAAGAGGAAGAGATCAACGAACTGACTGTTACAGGAAGTCTTGAGCTCAGATACGCAACTCAGTTCTCGATCGACTACTGCGAAGGCGGATATAAGTTGATCTCGCTTGCTGACGGAAGCAGATTTTTAATAATACCGGAGGGATCCCAGAAACCGAAGGGACTGGATCCCGGCACGGTGCCTATTTATCAGCCTGTCAGGAACATCTACCTGGCGGCTACTTCTGTTATGTGCCTTTTTGATTCTCTGGACAGGCTTGACGCGATTCGTCTGTCCGGGACCAAGGAGGAAGGCTGGTATATAGAAGCAGCGCGGCAGGCCATGAAGGACGGAGATATTCTCTTTGCCGGGAAGTACAGTGCTCCTGACTACGAACTGATCACCGCGGAGAAGTGTCCTCTTGCGATAGAATCCATGATGATCGGACATGCTTCCGACGTTAAAGAACAGCTCGAGCAGCTGGGGATCGCGGTGCTCATGGATCAGTCCAGCAACGAGGAACATCCTCTGGGACGTGTGGAATGGATAAAGCTCTACGGCGTGCTGCTCGGAGAAGAGGAAGCGGCAGACAGAGTGTTTCAGGAACAGCTGGATTATCTGGACAGCGTATCGGAAAGCGAAGCTTCCGGCAAGACCGTGGCGTTCTTTTATGTGAGTTCCACCGGCAGGATCATCACCAGGAAGAGCGGTGATTATGTCAGCAAGATGATCGAACTTGCGGGAGGGCAGTATGTCCTCAAAGGCCTTGAGGATGACGGATCAATGACGTCTTCCGTTACTCTGGATCCGGAGTTCTTCTATGCCAGCGCCAGAGATGCCGACGTGATCATCTATAACTCCGCAATAGCAGGAGAAGTGACCGACATTGAGAGCCTGATCTCAAAGTGTGAGCTTCTGGGAGACTTCAGAGCCGTTGAGAACGGCGAAGTGTGGTGCACTGAAAAGAACATGTACCAGGAGATGACGGCTTCCGGCGAGATGATAAGCGAGATACATGCCATCCTTAGCGGAAACTATGACGAGGGATCGGGATCCGGGTATTTCAGACGTCTCCACTGAACATAGGATTCTCATATATACCGCAGCGCGGTTTTAAGGAACCGCGTTTTTGCCATATAATGGTATTCAGATAAAGTTCTGAGAGGAGCCCAGTACTGTATGACGAACCGGATCAAAACAGAAGGAAACAGGAATGCCCTGCGCAGAAGCATGGTATTCCTGTCTTTCGTTCTGCTGCTGATCGCTGCCGCTGTCTGGAATATCCGCAGCGGAAGCGTGGACATCTCTCTCAAGGAGACTCTTGAGATACTGTTCAGACGGGGAGACAGCGAAAGCACCGCCTACAACGTCATATGGAAGATCAGACTCCCGAGAATACTGCTGTCAGCGATCCTTGGAGGGGCATTGTCACTGTCCGGATTCCTCATACAGACCTTCTTCCGCAATCCTGTCGCCGGTCCTTTCGTTCTGGGTATCTCATCCGGAGCCAAAATGTTTCTGGCAGTCGCGACGATCGCAGTCAGCGGGATGTTTTCGGATATGCCGGTCTCGGCTGCAGTAGCAGCTTCGTTTGCAGGTTCAGTGATGTCCATGATGATCGTGATCCTGTTTACCGGAAAGGTGCGCAGCATGTCGTCTCTGCTGGTTATAGGCATGATGATAAGCTACATATGCTCTGCGGTGACAGATCTCCTGATCAATTTTGCGAACGACTCGGATATAGTCAATCTCACACACTGGTCCATGGGCAGCTTCTCCGCCGCGTCATGGCAGAGCGTGCGCATATCCGCGCTCATTATAATTCCGGCATTTTTCGCTGTACTGTGTTTCTCAAAGCAGATGGAGGCATACTCTCTGGGAGAAGGCTACGCGGGCAGTCTTGGCGTAGACATCGGAAAACTGAGAGTGCTGCTGGTACTGCTTACCGGTGTGCTGTCTGCCTCCGTTGCCGCTTTCGCCGGACCAATATCGTTTGTGGGCATCGCTGTCCCGCACATCTGCCGTATGCTTCTCAAGACTGAAAAGCCGATACTGATGATACCGGCTTCTTTTATGTGCGGCGCTGTTTTCTGCATGTTGTGCGACCTCGCCGCCAGGATGCTGTTCTCCCCGACGGAACTGTCCATAAGCACCGTTACCAGCGCTGTAGGCGCCCCGATAGTTATCTGGCTCATGCTGACAAGGAGGAACAGGAATGGCTCCTGAGAAAGATATTGCCGGGGCCAGACTCGGTACATATGACCTGACCGTTGGGTATAACGGTGTTCCTCTCATCTCCGACATAGCAATGTCGGCGGCAAGGGGAGAGATCATTACGCTCATAGGACCGAACGGATCGGGCAAGACCACCATACTGAAGACCATCGCAAGACAGCTTGCCCCGGTCGCGGGAACGATACTGATAGAAGGAGACGACATCAAGAGACTCAGCGGAAGAGAGATCGCCAGAGAGATGGCGGTAGTTTTGACCGAGAGGATCCGTCCGGATCTGATGACCTGCTACGAGTTCGTCTCCGCAGGAAGATACCCCTACACCGGGAACTTCGGCCTGCTCACGGACAAGGACCGTGAAGCGGTCGATACAGCGCTGCGGCTGGTGAACGCTTCGGAGATAGCTGAAAGATATGTGTCGGAGATAAGCGACGGACAGTATCAGCGTCTGCTGATTGCCAGAGCTGTCTGCCAGGAGCCTGAGATAATCGTTCTTGACGAACCGACATCATTCCTTGACATAAAACACAAAAAAGAGCTGCTGGAGATACTCTCCGGCATGTCCAAGACAAAGGGCGTATCGGTGATAATGAGCCTGCACGAGATAGATCTCGCCGAGAGGATATCCGACAGGATAGTGTGCGTCAAAGGCGACAGGATAGCCGCGTACGGCACACCGGACGAGATATTTGCGGGCAGCACCATACCGGACCTGTACGGAATAGACGCCGGTTCATATAACGCACTGCTGGGGAAACTGGAACTGACGGCCCCGGAAGGCCCGGTGCGCTGCTTCGTTATAGGGGGCAACGGCACGGGAATACCCTTCTACCGGGAGCTGCAGAAAAAAGGAGTGCCGTTCGCCGCCGGAATTCTGATGCCGAACGATATCGACGTGTCGGTAGCCATGCCTCTGGCGGGAAAGCTGATCTGCACTGAACCGTTCATGCCTGCTGACGATGCGATGAAGAAGGAAGCCGAAGATCTGATAGATGCCTCGGAATTCGTGATAGTGAGCGGCTGCCCGGAAGGGGAATACAACCGTATAAACAGTGAACTGGAGAAATATGCCGCAGGCAGGGGGAAAAAGATCGTGAGGACGATCGGTGAACTCAGGGAGGTGCTGTCATGAGCCATCCCAGAGTTATCTTTGCGGGGACGTCCAGCGGCAGCGGAAAAACTGCCGCCGTTTGCGCAGTGCTCTCTCTCCTTAAGAGGAGGGGAGTCAGTCTGAGGTCCTGCAAGTGCGGTCCGGATTATATAGATCCGATGTTTCACAAGGCCGTTCTCGGCATAGACAGTTCAAATCTGGATCCGTTCTTCTGTGATGCAGGACTTCTCGGATATCTGCTGACCGACTGTCCGGATGATATGCTCACGGTCACAGAGGGGGTCATGGGCTACTACGACGGGACAGGGGAAGACGGCACCGACAACAGCACGTATACCGTGGCGTCGCGCACGAAAACACCTGTGATACTGGTGGTCAACGCCAGGGGAGCCGCAGTTTCGCTGGTCGCGGCTGTAGAGGGATTTCTCAGGTTCCGACCGGACAGCGGGATCAGGGGAGTGCTCTTCAGCAGGATGACGACGATGAGCTACAGGAACGTCTCCGAACTGATGAAAAAACGTCTCGGCGACGAAGTGATACCTGTGGGCTATATCCCGCAGCTGCCGGAAGAATGCCTGATACCGTCGAGACACCTGGGTCTGGTGACGGCGGATGAGATCGAGGATCTCTCC
>JAFYZY010000061.1 GCA_017548485.1 Oscillospiraceae bacterium
CAGGTACAAGCTCGTGACTTTCAGTCATGAGTAGTTGACCTTTACGCTTCTTAAAGACACATGAAAGACACTCATATAAATATCTGTTGCTAACTAAGCGGCTAATCGAAACAAAAAAAGAAGGCCCGTAAAGGCCTCCTTCGATCCCGTTCTGTCTATTTACCGGGGAACTCGTCTCCCAGCAGCTCCCTGAATTTCGGCTTTATCCCTGTCCTGTCAGGCTGCGTCTGCCCGTAGTTCTGGCACATATCGTATCCGGGAAGAGTATTTCCCTCCACCAGAACAGGTCCCTTCTCAGAAATGGCGACATCCCATCCGACGTATCTGACTTCCGGGACCACCATCGCCGCTCTCATGACCATATCTCTGGCCTCGGCGAACATGGGTATCTGGAATCCGTGGAACACGGTCCCGGTCAGGTGATGTTTCTCGACAAGAGAGAAGCTTTTCTCATGATGCGCGTATCCTGAGATCACTCCGTTCTCATCGAGATTGGCGTGGTACCCGCCGCTCGAGACATTATCCACTTCCTTGCCGCCTGCCCCTATCCTGACAAGAGCATACATCAGATGAGGCTTGCCGTCTTTTATGACCGTCGTCATTCTTATGGTATTGACGCTGTCCGGGCACAATTTGTCCATCTCGCTGTGCTGGACGATCGGTTCCTCAATACACCACATACCCGCTGCGTTCAGCTCTTCGAACAGTTTATCAAGATCAGTATCTGTGTCTGTTCTGATCTTCCTGACTTCAAGCCCTCCGAAGCCTCCCGGGCATTTGGCAAAGAACACAGGGTGCCTGGACACGAAGGATTTGAATCCTCCCTTTCCCGCCTCTCTGAGATCTATCCATTCCCTTCCCAGATAATCGCCGAAGGTCTTCAGAAATTCGATCTTGTCCTCGAACAGTTTTCTCTTTTCCTGATCATCAAGGCGCAGCACGAGCATGTTGTTTTCCAGCATGGTCATATACGTGGAGCGCTTGGCCGGTCCTATGTTGATGAAACCGAAATTATAGTAATCAAAATAGCCGACCCCGTACTTCAGGTAGCAGAACGCCATGTCCAGCAGTATGCACAGTCCGGGGACGTTCTTCTGCCTGCGCACGTTTTTTATTGTGTTCCTCAGCCTGGCAAGGCTGATATCTCTGAATCTTCCGAAAATGATCCTTAGTTTGCCCATCTGTCCCTCAGTCCATATCGACGTCCAGCGCTTCCAGTCCCTTTGCCGCCTCCGGCCTGCTGTCTCCGTGTTTTACAAGAGTCATCGTGCACAGCGCCGCCAGCACGAACAGTGCGGAATACGGGAACAGCGCCTTATATCCTATGTGATCGATCAGCCATCCTGAGGCGATCGGCGTGAACACCTGCGCGGCCATGGAGAAGGTGTAATAATAACCGGTAAACTTCCCTATATCGCTGCCTTTGCACATCTCGACCACCATCGGCAGTGAGTTGACGTTAATTGCTGCCCAGGCAACGCCTACCAGAGCAAACATCACATACAGCGCCGGAGTGAATTCCGATGTGATCAGCGTCACCACGAAGCCGGACGCAAAACAGGCGGCAAGCAGTATGCACCCCGCTATTATGGTCTTCTTCCTTCCGATGCGGCTCGCGATCATGCCTACCGGGATATATGAGACGATCGCTCCGGCTGTGCCTATAGTCAGGCACATGGAAGACTGTCCCAGCGCCATTCCCCACATCTCGGACGCGTATGTGGTGAACCATGTGGTGACGGCATTGTATCCGATGAACCAGAGAGATATCGAGACCAGTATGAACGCGAGGCTCTTCTTTACATCCGGAGGAAGCACTGCGTCCCCGCTCCCGTCATCTTCCGTGAGATTCTCTTCCGGGTGCGCAGCCTCATAATCCAGAAGCTCTCCATGCAGTTTGTTCTCATCCGTGGTGAAGAACAGCACCAGAACAGATATAACCATGAGCGCGGCAACTATAAGGAAGAGGTTCGTGTAATCCACATGGGCCAGAGACGCCGTCCTGCTCTTTGAATAGAGAAGGCCCGCGATGACGAGGTATATCGCGCCTCCGACAGCGCCCATCAGGTTGATCACCGCGTTCGCCTTGCTTCTGAGAGGTTTGGGGGTCACGTCCGGCATCAGCGCCACCGCAGGGCTCCTGTAGGTCCCCATGGAGATCAGAAGTCCTCCGAGACAGATTACGAATAACGTGATCTTATACTGAGCGGGTTTTGCGAAATAACTGTTGTCCAGCATGGGAAGGAACTCCATGAAAACGACAGCCATCGCTGTTCCTATCATGATGAACGGCATTCTCCTGCCGAATCTGGTCGATGTCCTGTCCGAGATCGAGCCGAACAGAGGCAGCAGGAACAGCGCACAGACGTTGTCCGCAGCCATTATCACTCCAGATATCACAGAATCCAGACCGAAGGTCTTTTTGAGGATAAGGGGGATGACATTGTCGTACATCTGCCAGAATGCACAGATGGAAAGGAATGCCAGACCTATAAGAAACGTCCTCTTGTAGTTGAGTTTCATGTGAACCTCCTGTTGTGTTGGTCTTGTCACTATTATATCTTCCCCTGGGGGACAAAACAGGATCAGAAGACCCTGTTTCCTCCGAGCCAGGTACTGCATATCTCTATATCCTTTATCGCATAGGGATCGGTCTCAAACGGGTCCGCTCCGAGCACCGTGAAATCTGCCAGCATACCTGGAGCTATCTTTCCCTTGATCTTTTCCTCATACCCGGAATACGCACCCGCCGATGTGAAACTGTCCAGGGCTTCTTTTACGGAAAAAGCCTGATCCGGAAGATAAGGCCCCGTCCCGTCGACAGACGTCCTTGTGACGGCGCACTGTATCCCCTTCATGACATCGGGGTATTCCACAGGGCAGTCGGATCCGTTGGAGACGTTGACCCCGCTGTCCAGCAGTGTCTTCCAGGAGTAGCTCGTCGCCGCGATATCTTCAGGGACAAGCGCTTCCACTATGTGATTGTCATAATCCAGGAACACAGACTGGGCATACACGCACAGGCCGAGCTCCGCTATCCTTCTGAGCTGATCCGCCCGGCTCACCTGGCAGTGTACGATGCCGTCTCTCCTGTTTCCGGGATACATCTTTCTGGCATACTCGAACGCGTCAAGTACCTGATCGAGCGCTCCGTCTCCTATGGCGTGCACGACAGCGTTCATCCCCTTTGATGCGGCGAGGCATATCAGATCCCTCATTTCTCCGTCGGAATGTATGAGGATCCCCTTTTCATCAGTTCCCGGATAACTGACTGAAAGCCTGGCGGTGCGGCTACCCAGCGATCCGTCGGCCAGCGCCTTGAGAGGCCCTGTACGGAACAGTCTGTCTGTGTCTTCCCTGATCCCTCCGCGTTCAGTAAAGTCCTCCAGTTCGGCGGTACCGGGCCGGTAGCACTGTTCCAGCGCTCTGACGGTCAGCTCCCCTGAATCTTCGAGCTCGCAGTATGCCCTGTTTACCAGCAGAGGATCCAGTCCCGGAAAAACGCCGTAGTCATCAGTCTGCACGCTCGTGATCCCGTAACTGTTCACCTTTGCAGCCGCTTCTCTGAGCATTCTTTTTATATCGTTTATATCCGGCATGGGAACGACCGCTGCCGCAAGATCTATCGCGTTCTCGTAAAGCCTTCCGTCCGGGACGCCGTAAATAGACCTGCCTATGCTCCCTCCGTCCGGATCTTCTGTATCTGCCGTTATTCCGGCAGCCTTCAGCGCCGGTGTATTCAGAACGCTGCAGTGCCCGCAGGTCCTTGTGATCATGATCGGGACCGTGTCAGACACTTCATCCAGATCGTTCCGGTCCGGCATGCGGTCAGTATCGCTGAAGTAATCCTGATTCCAGCCTCTTCCCAGCAGCCATCCGCTGCTTTCGGGATCCATTCTTACTAGGAACTCTCTGAGATGATCCTTGAGTTCCTCCAGGCTTCCGGTATGCGCGGTAAGATCGGCGCCAGTCAGCGTCTTCCCGTAATTCAGGAGATGCATGTGGGAATCGTTGAACCCTGGGCACACGAACTTTCCTTCCAGGTCATGCATCTCAACGTCGGGATCCGGCATATCGGGTATCCCGTCCCACACACCAGTGAAGATCCCGTCTTCCACCGCGAAAGCACCGCGCAGCGGAAGTTCCCCTGTATACACCCTGCAGTTGTAGAATACTTTTTTTCTGCTCATTCGTTCTCAGCCCTGTAGTTGTCCAAAGCGTAGCGGAAAGAATTCTTAAGGAAGCGCCTGGCATCCCTCGCCGGCTTCGTCGCGTACGCTATCATATCGAATCCGTGGAAGCATCCCTCGAATTCCCGGAAGAACACCTGTACTCCGGCCTTTCTCAGCTTTTCCACGTACTGCTCCGTCTCCGCGCGGAAAGGATCTATCGTTCCCACGAAAGTGCAGGCCGGAGGCATTCCTCTGAGGTCCTCCTCCCTTGCCGGCGCTGCGTAGCTGGGAATGTCACCGCCTTTAGGATAACCGGCAAGATACAGATCCCATCCAGCCCTGTTGGAGCGCGTGTTCCACACCGGCGCGTCATTGTCGCTTGACGTCTCGGTCTCCCTGTCATCCAGCATGGGATAGAGAGGCATCTGGAAGGCGATATTCACCATCCCGTCATCTCTAGCTCTGAGACAGACCGCGGCGGTGAGGCCTCCTCCCGCGCTGTCTCCTCCGACCATGATCCTGTTTCTGTCTATGCCCAGCTCATCCGCATTCTGCACCATCCAGTACAGCGCCAGACAGCAGTCGCTCAGGGCAGCGGGATACGGTGCCTCTGTGGAACGCGTGTAATCGGGGATGACAGCCGTGCACTCTCCGTCCGTACAGAAGATGTCGGCAAACAGATGGTCCTGCTCGGGAACTCCGGTGGCATAACCGCCTCCGTGCAGCCAGAGCAGTCCCGCAGCGTCAGTCCTGCGCTTTTCAGTGTTTTTGGCTCTGCACACCAGTACCCTCAGATCTGTACCGTCACCTCTCGGAATGAACCGTTCTTCGGCATCGGTATGGACCGGAGCCCATCTGCCTCTGATCAGTCTGTCCTCCGCCATATTGGTCTTGCGGAAAAGTTCTTCGTCCTGATATGGCCTGACTCTCCTGAAAGCAGCGCCGATCCTGCGCATGCTCTCGTTTATATCGGTATCTTTTATCCTGTACTCTGCCAACTGGACCGGTCTCCTTTCGTACAAGACTATATTAGCACATGCCGTTTCGCTCGTGTATTAATCTGAATGCCGGATACGGAAAGACCTGAGATGCGCCGCCGCACTCAGGTCCGTTTCAGTTATCCAAGTAGACTCAGGAGCAGTTCCCACGTCAGATTGGGCAGTTTTTCAAAACTGTATTCCATGTCGACGCGTTCGGTAAACATGTGCGCGTCTTTTCCGTATGTCCCCAGATTGACCAGCGGAACGTCTCCCAGAAGACTGACGAAACTGGCATCTGATATGAACGGATAATACGTTCTCACCGGGATCCCGAGCCGCGATGCGGCAGTTCCCAGTTCGGAAGCCGGATCAACGGTGACGGGAGGATAGCTGATTCCCGCCATGAATACCAGAACTGTCGGGACCATGTTCCGGTCCATTCCGCGGAGCCTTGCCGCTTCCGACAGCCAGAATTCTCTTATGTCAGTACCCGGAGCGGCTTCTCTGATATCCGATCCGACGGTCTGCGCATACTCGCTGAGCGTCATTACTCTGGGTCCAAACTCTTCTTCCATCCCGGAGAAAGCTCTTCTGTTTCTGTAGAAACATTTCTTTGCCTGCGAGACTTTTACAGCCGCTTTTCTGACCGCTTTCTCCACCTCATCCTTGAATACCGAGAGGATCTCGTCTTCAGTCTTTTTCAGCGAGAACCAGTTGAAATATGCATAGGCGCTCTCGGCAGTCTGGACGCTGTATGTCTGCTTTGTGTCGCTCTGCTTGAGGCTTACCGGAGGCTGTGTGACTTCCCCGAGATCCTCTTCGCAGAGATCCGTGTTGTAGTCTATTTCGGACACGATCTCCGATATCATCAGGTTCGGGTCCAGGCTGCTGAACACCTGTCCGACATGACTGCTTCTTCCGAAAGCCATGGCGCAGGGCAGGTACTTTCCTATGGTCCCGAGATAGGCTGCAGGTTCAACGGAACTGTAGTCGGCGCATACCGCAGCTGTTATCCTGATGTTTCTGTCTTCCGCCATCTTCCTTATGAACTTCATCGAGGTGATCGCCCCGTGGGAATCCCCCTCTTCGTCACACTCAAACAGCGCGATCAGAGCGCCTTTAAGCTCCGTTCTGTTCCGTGAGAAGTGCTTCAGAACATACAGACAGCTGGCTACTCCCGCCTTCATGTCCAGTGCGCCGCGTCCGAACATATATCTGCCGCTGTCTATATCCTCTGCGACGGTCTCGCCGCAGATATCTCTCAGCGCTTCACTGAGTTCAGCAGGTCTCGTCGCCAAAGGTTCCAGCACACCGTAATCGGAAGTTTCCACGGTGTCGATATGACCCATCAGCATGACAGCGTCCCTCGGTCTGTCAGGAAGCTCGCCGGCAAGTTTCGGCTCTATGACTGCGACGACGCTGCTCCGCCTCAGTGTGTCATTCTCTGTCGGGACGAGGAAGAGGTCTCCGGGATGATCTTTAAAGTAATCCCAGCCCATCATCATATCTCTGATATGCTCCGCGAGAGCCTGTTCACCTACGTCGCTTCCAACGACGCTTCCTATGCCGACCAGTTCTTCTGTAAGCGCTTTCTGCTCTTCAAAACAGTCAAAATAGCTGCCCATTGTAAACTCCGGAACAAACGCGATAAAAGAAAAACCGCACCGAAGTGCGGTATAAGATCTGGTGCGAGTGACGAGACTTGAACTCGTACGTCATGGACACACGCCCCTCAAACGTGCCTGTCTGCCTATTCCAGCACACTCGCAGTTGCAAATAGTATTCTAACAAACCGCTTTTTTATTGTCAATCGGTATTTGGACTTCTTTCCGCGGCGTGCATATTGATTAACTGCCGGTTCTGATTTATCCTTTTTCTAAAGAAAAAAACAATCTGCAGGGAGGAACATGAGATGATTCAGCATGTCAATGGCATAGACCTTTTCTATGAAGTGAAGGGCACCGGCGATCCGCTTCTGATGGTGCACGGAAACAGCGAGGATCATACTATATTCGATGAGGCGGCGGAGGTCCTGAAGGACAGATTCACGGTATATCTCGTAGACTCCAGGGACCACGGTCAGAGCACGAAGGTCAGCGACCTTCATTACAGCGACATGGCCGACGACCTGCTGGTCTTCCTCAACGACCTTGATCTTAAGAACGTGACCTTCTACGGATTCAGCGACGGCGGGATACTCGGACTCCTTCTCGCTCAGAAGACAGACCGGATCAGCAGACTGATAGTGAGCGGCGCGAACATGACACCGGACGGCGTCAAGGGCAGCCTCAAGCTTCTCGTGAAGTTCCTGTATTTCTTCTCCAGAGACAGCAAACTCAAAATGATACTGAACGAGCCGCACATCACCGCAGAAGAGCTCTCGTCCATAAAGATCCCCACCACGGTGATCGCCGGAGAGAAGGACCTAGTGCTTAAGAGAGAGACGGAAGCGATCGCTGTCGCCATCCCCGGAGCCAGACTCAGGATCCTCAAGGGAGAGGGACACGGTAGCTATATCGTTCACAAGACTGCCATAGCGGATCTCATCCTGGAGGAGACCTCCCAAAACTGATATCTGTCACCATACAGCCGTCGCGGTCAGCTGACTGCGGCGGCTTCTTTTTGTCATTCCTGCTCTGCAGGATCTCCGATCTGTTTCCGGGCCCCGACGGAAGGGAGCTGCGAGACGTCCTTGAGCTTTCTCTGTATCTGCCTTGTCCTTACGCCGATCAGTTTGTCCAGGTCCTCGTTGACCTTCATTATCCTTCCCTGGGCGCTCTCCAGAACGGCCCCGAATGTGTCGAACTCGTTCCTTACTTCTCCCAGGACCTTCCAGACTTCACTGGACCTCTTCTGTATCGCCAGCGTCCTGAATCCCATCTGCAGAGAGTTGAGCAGCGCGGCCATCGTGGTCGGTCCCGCTATGCTGACCCGGTAGTTCTGCTGAAGAGTATCCACCAGGCCCCGGCGGACTGCCTCTGCGTACAGTCCTTCCACCGGGAAGAACATCACCGCGAAATCCGTGGTGTTCGGAGGCGAGATGTATTTGTCTCTGATCTTCTTCCCTTCCTGCCTGATCCTGGTCTCAAGATAGCTGCCGGCGGCATCCACGGCAGTCCTGTCGCCGGAGTCATAGGCGTCCATAAGCGCCTGATACGCGTCCATCGGGAACTTGGAGTCTATCGGCAGATAGACCGTGTCTCCTCCTTCTCCCGGGAATCTCACCGCGTATTCCACAGGATCACCGGATCCGGGCTTCGTCACCACGTTGGTGTCGTACTGTTCCGGTGAAAGGATCTCGGCCAGGATAGCACCGAGCTGCAGCTCTCCGAATATGCCCCTGGTCTTGACGTTCGAAAGCACCTTCTTCAGGTCACCGACTCCCTGCGAGAGAGACTGGACCTCGCCGAGGCTCATGTATACCTGCTCCAGTCTTTCGCTGACAAGACGGAAACTCTGCCCTATCTTGTCCTCCAGCGTCTTCTGCAGTTTCTCGTCCACAGTGTTCCTTATCTCATCCAGCTGCCTGCTGCTGTCGTCCCTTATCGCCTGGAGTCTCTTTTCCATCGAATCTCTCATGCTCTCCAGTTTGACCTCACTGTGCAGAGATGAATCCGATATCCTCTTGTCCATGGCACGCAGGCGGTCGTCGATAAGATCCTGCATCCCGGCAAGTCTGGCGTCTTCTCTCGCGAAACTGCTGCTTATGCTCTGACTAAGCGACGAACTCATTGCCTGGTTCTGCTGCATATTCTCGCTTCTGGACGACCTGAATTCCGAGGATATGTCCCGTCTGATGTCGTCTATCCTCCCCAGATCGTCTTCCGCCGATCTGATCCTGACTATAAGGATACAGCATAGAACAGCAGATACCGCAGAGAACGCGGCTGCGAAAATTGCAAGATATTCAGTCAGTGTCATGTGATCATTCCTCCGTTATTGTTTTCCACCGGATACAGTCTAACAGATACACTGTCCCTATATCGGGACAATGGGAGGCATTTCCGAAAAACTTCTTAATAAAAACTGGCGGGCGGGGTTTTCCCCGCCCGTCTCATATCGATCATTTTTCTCGTTAACGGCTGCCGTTCATGACGGAATGCCGCTTCCGGAAGCCCCGCGTCAGCCTCTGCCTCTGATCATCAGTCTGACGGGAGTTCCCTCCAGCCCGTAAGCCTCTCTTATCTGGTTCTCCAGATATCTCTGGTAACTGAAGTGGAACAGTTCCGGATCATTGCAGAACACCGCGAATGCCGGCGGTCTGGTTGTGGGCTGAGTCATATAGTATATCTTCAGTCTCTTTCCCTTATCGGAAGGCGGTTCCACTCTGGCAGTCGCCCTGGCCAGCAGTTCGTTCAGCGCACCGGTGGTTATCCTCATGGCATTCTGCTCATCGACGAACTTGATGAGTTCCAGAAGCCTGTCTATCCTCTGTCCTGTCTTCGCCGATATGAAGATGATTGGAGCATAGGCCATAAAGCTGAAGTCGTTCTCGTATTTCCTCCGCTGTTCGTCCATCGTCTTGTCGTCCTTTACGACAAGATCCCACTTGTTTATCGCGATGATGCAGCCTTTGCCCTGCTCATGAGCGTAGCCTGCTATCTTGCTGTCCTGTTCTGAGAAGCCTTCCGTCGCGTCTATCATGATGACGCAGACATTTGCGCGGTCGACGGCCGCGAGAGCTCTCATCACGCTGTACCGTTCAACGTTGTCCGTGATCCTGCCTTTTTTCCTCATGCCGGCAGTATCTATGAACACGAATTTCCCCTGCTCGTTTTCGAACTCTACGTCAATGGAATCCCTGGTCGTCCCCGCGACATCCGATACGATGACTCTGTCCTTGCCTGTTATCTTGTTGACGAGAGAAGACTTTCCCGCATTGGGTCTGCCGATGATGGCTACCTTTATGCTGTCCTCTTCTTCCTCCTCATCCACGGGATCATCCAGGTGACTGCAAATCGCGTCGAGTATGTCTCCGGTGCCGTGCCCGTGGACTGAGCTTATGGGATACGGTTCCCCCAGCCCGAGAGAATAGAAATCGTAAAAATCTGCTGGAAGCTCTCCTACGGAGTCTATCTTATTCACAGCGAGGATAACGGGCCTGCCGCTCTGTCTGAGCATGGTCGCAAGCTCCTGGTCGGCAGCGGTGACTCCTGCTCTGATATCAGTGAGCATGACGATAACGGCGGATGTCTCCACCGCGAGCTCCACCTGCTGTCTTATGTGAGGCATATATCCCTCGTTGTTTCCGATCTCAAGACCTCCGGTATCGATGAGAGAGAATTTGTATCTGCCCCATTCACATTCGCCTATGACCCTGTCTCTGGTGACGCCCGGCATATCATCGACGATGGAACGCCGCTCACCGATCAGTTTGTTGAAAAAAGTGGATTTGCCTACATTGGGTCTTCCCACTATGGCAACTGCCTGTCTCATTTGTTTGATCCTATCTTCCGAGTATCGCATCGAGCAGGTCGGCTCCGTCTTCGTCAGTCCTGACCGGCAGCCCCATCTTCTGCTCGAATTCTTCTTTTGTTATATCATCCAGAAACCTGTCCCCGTCGCGTCTGAGCACAGCTTCCGGAAGAATGATCCTGTCAGCTCTCACATCTTCTCTTTTGACCTGCGCCAGTATGTCTGTAGCTGTAAGCAGACCGGAGACAGTGATCGTCGGTCCGAAAAAGTCGTTCCGCACGCCGTGGACTCTGACGTGAGTCTGCGGAAACTTATCACTGATCCTGTCGGTGAGCGCGACGATCATATCGTACGACATAAGGCCGGTCACGATGTCCGCGTATCTTTCTTCGTCATCGCCTTCTTCCAATTCAAGAGCGCTGACGAATTCCTCCTCGAACCTGGAGACCATGCCCACTCCGTTCTCGATCTGCTTGTAATCGCCGTATTCATCCGCTCCCGGGATCTTCTCTTCCGCTATGATGTACAGTTCGTCAGACGGATACACTATCCTGTCTCCGAATCTCTCAAGGCACTCGTCCTGGAACGGACTCAGTATGCTGATCACTTCTCTGGCGCTGTCCCTGTCAAAGGGTTCGAGTTTTGTAAGACCGTTCCTGTGAGAGGTTAGTCCGACCGGGACCACGGCTATGCTCGCCACCGCAGGACACAGCGCTATCAGATCGGTGACCGTCCTTTTGAGATGTTCCCCGTCATTCCAGCCCCTGCACACGACGATCTGACAGTTTATCTCCGCACCGGAGTCGGCCAGGCGGTACAGGTGTCTCAGGCTGTCTCCCGCAAACCGGTTCCCCATCATCAGACATCTGAGCTCCGGTTCCGTGGTATGCACGGAAATATTTACGGGCGAGATCTTCATCTTGATCAGACGGTCTATGTCGCGGTCTGTCAGGTTGGTCAGGGTGACATAGCTGCCGAAGAGAAACGACAGTCTCGTGTCGTCATCCTTGAAATAGATGGAATCTCTCATCCCCCTCGGATTCTGATCTATGAAGCAGAAGATGCAGTTGTTTCTGCAGGCGTGCTCCCTGTCCATGAGGAAAGTACCGGACTCTATGCCCAGTTCCTCATACTCCTTCTTGGATACGTGAAACGTCTCCTCTGACCCGTCTTCACGGCGGATAACGATGTCCAGTTCTTCTGCGGCCGTATAGAATCCGTAGTCAAGAACGTCTTCTATCTCCTCGTCGTTCACCGAGACCAGCATCTCGCCCGGAGCTATATTCAGTTTTGACGCCGGCGATCCTTCCAGGATGTTCGTGATCTTAACTGCCATCTTTCCCGTCAAAAACAAAAAAGACGAGGATGTTCTTCCCCGTCTTCGGATGTTGCATTAAGCTTCTTTGTTGATAACCTCACGGCCCTTGTAATAACCGCAGTTTCCACAAGCTTTGTGCGGGACCATGAACTGTCCGCACTGGGGGCAGGTCACGAGCGTCGGGGCGGCTATCTTCCAAACGGAGGAGCGTCTTTTATCGCGCCGCGCCTTGCTGGTTTTTCTTTTCGGTACTGCCATGCCTAGCACCTCCTCACAATAGTCATAAAAGCGCGCCTTATAAAAAGCGTGCTTGATTATTATATCTGCGAGGTCAAGGGGTGTCAACAGTCTTTTGGACGATTTTTCGCGCAGCACCTCAAAAACCGTGTTTGGACCCTGTGCAGAAGGATCTCAGAGGTACTTCCGGACCGATTCTGTCAGTTCGTCGACTTCGCAGGATACCGTGACGATGATGCTGACATGTTCCGGAGCGATATCTGTGAACTTGTCCAGCAACGCTCCCAGTCCTTCTATATCTCCGTTCCCAACTTTGAGCACACCGTCAAGATAGACCTCCATGATGTCATAGTCCCCTGCCAGAACTCCCATGAAGAATCCGAAATACTGATCATATCCCCTGATGTTGTAGTCATCCACATCGATGATCCTGACGCTGGACTTGATGTTGTATGTTGACTTCATGCCCTTCTCGATGCAGACGATATGTCCGCCGGATTCATCGGCAGCCCTGTTCATCATCTCTATGATGGTCTTTGTCTTTCCGGATCCTTTGGATCCGACGATGAGCTTGATCATTATCCATCCTCCTCTATTTGTCTTTCAGAAGTCTCTTTTTATCTTCCTCATATCCCGGCTTGTCCAGAAGTGCGAACATGTTCCTCTTGTACGCTTCTACGCCTTTCTGGTCGAACGGGTTTACTCCGAGCGTATACCCTGACACGGCGCATGCTCTCTCAAAGAAATAGATAAGTTCTCCGACGTTGAATTCGTCCAGCCTGCTGCACTCGATCACCGAGCAGGGAACTCCCCCGTCGGTATGAGCTGACAGCGTCGCATCCGCAGCGGTATTGTTGATCTCGTGTATGCTCTTGCCCTCGAGGTAATTCAGACCGTCGAAGTCATCTTCCTCGTGATGCACCGTCATCTCCGAATCGACCTTCGAGAACCTGACGAGCGTCTCAAAGATGATCCTCGATCCGTCCTGACAGTACTGCCCCATCGAATGAAGGTCGGCGGTGAATACGCATGTGGACGGGAACAGGCCTTTGTGCTCTTTTCCCTCGCTCTCTCCGAACAGCTGCTTGTACCACTCTCCCATCATCCTGAACCTGGGCTCGAAGCAGCTGAGGATCTCCACGCTCTTTCCAGTCCTGAGCATCAGATTCCTCACGGCCGCATAGCGGTTCGAGGGATTGGCGAGGGAATCGTCCTCCGCAGTGAGCCTCCTCATCTCTTCCGCCCCTTCCAGCAGGGCATCGGTATCTATGCCGGCAGCTGCAAGCGGAAGCAGGCCGACGGGGCTAAGTACCGAAAATCTTCCGCCCACATCACCCGGTATGACAAAGGTCTCATAACCGTGTTCCTCAGACAGCTTTCTGAGCGTGCCCCCGGTCCTGTCGGTCGTGGCATATATCCTTTTCCTGGACTCCTCTTCCCCGTATCTCCTGATGAGATAATCACGGAATATCCTGAACGCCACCGCAGGCTCGGTCGTGGTACCGGACTTGGAGATCACGTTCACCGACACGTCCGCCGTGTCGCATATCGCGAGGATATCCTCTATATCGTCAGGCGACAGGGAGTTTCCGGTGAAGTATACCTTGAGGCCTGTCTTCTCGTTGTGCAGTTCGCCCCTGAGCAGTTCAAGCACCGCTCTGGCGCCGAGGTACGATCCTCCTATCCCGATAACGAGAAGGATCCCGCTCTGCTCCCTTATTCTCTCCGCGGCATCCTTTATCCTCTGATATTCCTCTTTGTCAAAAACAGCCGGAAGATCCCTCCAGCCGATGTAGTCATTCCCTCTTCCGCTTCCTTCCCTGAGCATGGCGGAAGCGGCCGCTATCTCTTCCTTTACGGAATCAAACTCGCCTTTTGTAAGAAATCCATCCAGCAGACCGACGTCATATCTGAGCATAGCTGATCTCCCTGTGACAACGCGGCGCTCTGCGCCGTTTCCTTCAATTAAATGATATAATCCCTCATTCCCGTTTTCAAGAAAACGGGACGATGTGCGCAGGGTTAAAAGTGACGGAAATTCTTCTGTTTTTCGGTCTTTTTGTATATACTAGACCTGATCAATGTCAGGAGGTCGCACACTTGAAGTTCTTCATCGAGACATTCGGATGCAAAGTGAACTTCTATGAGTCCGCAGCACTGCAGAAGCTATTCTCCTCAAGAGGCTTCGATGCTGCAGACAGTCTTGAGGACGCCGATGTCGTCATCATAAACTGCTGCACCGTCACGGAGAATGCGGACCGCAAGGACAGGTTCTTCTTCAACCGCGTTAAAAGAGAGAACCCCGGCGCGGTCGTCGTCCTGACGGGATGCTGGCCGCAGGCGTATCCGGAAGCCGCCGGAAAACTCGGCGCTGATATCATAACCGGAAACGGCAACCGTTCCGAGATACCCGACCTGGTATTGAGTTATCTGGAGAACAGAACTCCGGTAAAAGAGATCCTCGATGTCACGAAAGCGGATTTCGAATGTCTTGAAGCTGACGAGCTCCTGGAGCATAACAGGGCATTCCTCAAGATAGAAGACGGGTGCGAGAAATACTGCACTTACTGCGCTATACCCAAAGCCAGAGGGAAAGTGAGGTCTATGCCTCTGGATGAGATAACGAGACAGAGCCGCTCATTTGCCGAAAAAGGATACCATGAGATAGTCCTTGCTGGAATCAACCTTGCGGCTTACGGAACAGATACCGGTCACGATCTCGGTGACGCTGTGATCGCCGCTGCTGAGCCGGAAGGTGTGATCCGCGTAAGGCTCAGCTCCCTGGAATGCGACATCATGACCGATGAGATGCTGAACAAGTTCGCTTCCTGCAGCAAGTTCTGCCCTCAGTTCCACCTCTCCCTGCAGAGCGGATGCGACAGGACCCTCAAAAGGATGAACCGCCATTACACCGCCGGTGAGTTCAGGGAGGTCTGCGACAGGATAAGAGAACGGTTCGACGCCCCAACCTTCACGACCGATATAATATGCGGGTTCCCGGGCGAAACAGAGGAGGATTTCCTCGAGAGCCTGGAGTTCTGCAAAAGCATCGGCTTCCTGCGCACGCATATCTTCCCATATTCAAGGCGGTCCGGAACTATGGCATATTCGATGCCCGGGCAACTCACCAGAGCGGAAAAGCAGTCCCGAGTACGGCGAATGCAGAATGAACTCTCGGAGATCTCTGCCTCAGTTATCAGAAGCTACATCGGAAAGGAAGTACGGGTGATCCTTGAACAGGAACTGGATAACGGAAGCTATTCCGGTTATACCGACAGATATATCCCCGTCAGGGTCTCAGGAGATGGACTGCGCCGCAATGATGTCGTGAGAGGTGTCATCATGGATTCTGACCGCTCAGCGGCGCTGGTCGGAATGACGGAGATCCTTTGATCAGACCATATAGAAAGCCGGGAAACTTGTGCTTCCCGGCTTTATCGTTTATGTAACTGTCATTCATGCCTGGTCGTGGTCCGTTCAAGCCACTGCTGTTTGCTGATGATCACCCGTCTGGGCTTGCTGCCCTCCTGTTCGGAGATTATTCCCGCCTGTTCCATTTCATCCATGATCCTGGCAGCACGGGCATATCCCAGTCTCAGCCTCCTCTGGAGCATCGATGTCGACGCCTGTCCTGCATCCAGGACCACCTCGACCGCAGCTTCGAACATGTCATCCGACGCGCTGTCGTCCTCTGACGACGAGCCGGAGGCCTTTCCCTTTTCTTTGACTGCGAGCCTTTCCACTTCCTGGATCACGCTCTCGTCGTAGTCCTCACTGTTGTATTTCTTGATGTAGGATACGACTGCCTCGACTTCTTCTTCCGACACGAAGGATCCCTGGATCCTCACCATCTTGTTGGTCCCGACAGGCGAATACAGCATGTCGCCTCTTCCCAGAAGTTTGTCTGCTCCTACCGCGTCGAGGATAGTACGGCTGTCGACCTGAGACGAGACCGCGAAGGCGATCCTGGAAGGAATGTTATTCTTGATGACGCCGGTGATGACGTCCACAGAGGGCCTCTGAGTAGCGAGGATCAGATACATTCCGGCTGCTCTTGCCATCTGTGCCAGTCTCTGGATAGCCTCTTCCACCTCGTTGGGGGCAGCTATCATCAGGTCTGCCAGCTCGTCAATGATAACGACGACTCTCGGCAGTTTTTCCGGTTCCTCTTCTCCTTCCGGGGGCTCATACTTAGGATTGCTCAGGAGTTTTTCCACATAGCTGTTGTATGAAGTGATGTCCCTGCAGCCGCTCTCACTGAACGTGCGGTATCTCTTGAGCATCTCGGAGACCGCCCAGCCAAGCGCACCGGCGGCTTTCCTCGGGTCCGTGACGACCGGCATGTAGAGATGAGGTATTCCGTTGTAACTGCCGAACTCCACCATCTTGGGGTCAACGAGTATCAGTCTGAGATCATCAGGCGAGCACTTGTACAGCAGGCTCAGGATGATGGAGTTGATGCACACGGATTTTCCCATTCCGGTCGCACCGGCGATGAGCAGGTGCGGCATCTTTTCTATATCGTCGACCTTCACCGCACCGGTGACGTCCTTGCCGAGAGAGAAAGTGAGCGACCCTTTGGCGGTCTGAAACTCCTCACTCTCTATTATCGATCTGAGCGCAACAGTCTGCCTGGTCGCATTCGGTATCTCGATGCCGACCGCGGATTTGCCGGGTATCGGCGCCTCTATTCTGACCGACTCGGCAGCAAGATTCAGCGCTATGTCATCAGCGAGACTGACGATCCTGTTTATCCTGACGCCCATCTCAGGCTGCAGTTCGTAGCGCGTGACCGTTGGGCCTCTGGATATGTTTGTGACCCTCGTTCTTACTCCGAAGCTCTCCAGCGTTCCGACCAGTCTCTCGGCATTCCTGGACAGCTCCGCCTCCAGCGATCTCTCGTTTCCCGCCGGCTGTCTGTGCAGCAGGGAGATGGGAGGTTTGCGGTAGTTTCTGGGCTGCTTCTTCTCCTTTATCACAGCAGCTTCGGCGTTCGCGTTCTTAAGGTACTCCTCGTCCGCGCTCCTGGCCAGCCTGCCAACTTCCTCGTCGACCTTGTGGGCCGACTCCGAAGCCTCCTTCATCTTGCGCTCGGTCTCGTCGAACATCATGCTGGCGGCACGGTACTCCTCCATGGTCTGCCCCGATCCTGACGGATCGAACTGCGCGAACATCTCGTTTCCCAGAACATCTTTTATGACTGGAGCTGCCGGTCCTTTGGGGTCAAGTTCGATACCTTCCGCGTCCGGGTCGAAATCAGGCCCCATGTCGACATCGAAATCCGGTCTGGGCTCCATGTGCTTTGCCACATCGCTCTCCCGCACGGGATCAAAGCCCAGCCTGTTACTGTCGAGCTGTACATCCTGAGCTTTCTTTCTTCTGCCGAGCGGTATGTCGATCCTCTTGGCCTTTTCCTCGAAATCCTCCGCCTGACGCAGGTTCTCGAGACTCGTAGCCTCGACGAAACGTCTCGCTTCTTCCAGCCGTCGCTCCTGCCTTGCCTTTTTGACTTTGTCCGAAACCGTACCGGCTGCTTTGCGGATGAACCGGAAAAAGTCCACAAGAGTCTTTCCGGTTATCAGCATTACCGTAAGAAGTGTCAGCACTACGATCGTGATCTTAGCCCCGGTCTCCCCCAGCCATTTCTCAAGAGGCCATCCCAACAGCGCGGAGATGATGCCGGTCCCGATCTTGTCCGTACCCATCCGGTAAAGGTCGCCGACGATCTCGGTGAACTTCGTTCCCGAAGGTCTCGCGATCGAGAAGATATATGTCATTCCGGATACACACAGAGCAAGACCTGCCCATTTCAGCGCCTCTCCGGCCCCGACTTTTTTCCCCGAGCCCTTCATGACTCCGAACATGATCAGTACAGGTCCGATGAGGTAGGCAAGATTTCCCATAAGGCCGAAACACGCGTCGTGTATAATCTTCCAGAGCTTCTCGCCTTCCACGAAAGCGATAGCAACGAACAGGAGACCGAGAGCCATCAGGACCGCCGTTGCAAAGCCTCTTCTACGCTCCTCACGGCGTCTTCTCTCCGCTTCCTGTCTCTTTCTCTCTGTTTCTGCTTTTGTTGGTCTGCCTCTTTTTTTTGCAGCCATAGGTCATCCTTTCATCGCGGCGATCAGTTCAGCCAGCGGCATCCCTGAGACCGTTTCCACTGTCCCCAGTATCACAGTTATCAGACCGAGGATCATCATTAAATATGCAAATACCGCTGTCTTCTCCTTCTTCAGCAGCCAAGCGGTCAGCAGCGAGGCACAGAAGCATACTGCGGCCGCAGCGGCAAAACAGACTGCAGCTCCTGTCCAGTCGTCCGGTATGGCTGCCGGTGTGATCCTGCCGGCGCCGCAGAATGCGGCGACTATCCCGGCAGACGCCGATGTAAAGAGGGCGGATCTGAGGCTGTACGATGCCTCATACCCGAGAAGCAAGGCTGCGGAAAGAGCCGCGGCAAATCCGGATACTCCGGCAAAGATCCCCGCCACAGAGGCGGTGCCTATCAGCAGCGCATGCCATGGCTTCATGGTCCCGTCGCCGGATTCTCCGTGCGGACTCCTGGACGCAGACATGAGCAGCGCTCCGGACAGAAGGAAACAGATTCCCTCTACGATTATATCCTGATCTCTCGATACGGCGGTGATCTCTCTGCCCGCTGCCGGTATCAGGCAGCACGGAACCAGGGAGAGGATGAACATCAGCACGTCTCTCTGATCCTCTGTGGAATCATCCGCGTAGCTGAAGCCTTTCCCCCATGCCCTGTACAGCATCACTGCCGTGCCTTTCAGCGCAGAGAATACTTTTTTAAGATATCTGACTGCTATCGCAGCCAGTGCTCCGATACAGGCTATGGCAGCCGCTGTCCCGTCGGCAGGGATGTCAATGCTGAGAAAATGCCCGACAGCCGACGCGATCCCGTCCGCCGAGACCGGCAGCGCCGATGCTATCCCCACGGCTATCCCGTAAAGTGCCATCTCTGTCAGATCCATGTTTCTCCTCGGATATCCGGTCATCAGGCCGGGAATAAAATCAGTGCGTCACGTGTTATACAGCTTCTGTGTCTCGAACTTGGGTTCGCATGTCACGTTGATCCCGAGCTCTTTGAGGGTGTTCAGGTCCACAGAAGACAGTATCACCGTGGAGTGAAGTTCGCTTCCCCTCACGTTTCCTAGTTCCGCAAGCGCAGCAGCAGCATTCCTGTCGTTGATAGCGCAGATGCAGAGCGCTATCAGGATCTCATCGATATGCAGCAGTCCGGATGTGCTCGCCGCTATGGAATCTTTGAGTTTCTGTACCGGCTTGATGATACCGCTGTGCATGAGCAGCACCGGATCCGGTATGTCAGCCAGTTCCTTCAGGGCGTTCAGCAGTGCCGCCGATGCGGAACCGAGCAGGTCTGTCGTCTTGCCTGACAGTATCTTTCCGTTAGGCAGTTCTATAGCGCACGCTGGTCTTCCGGTCTCTTCCTCTCTCTCGATAGCAGCCTGGATGACCTTCCTCTCGGAGACGCTGATTCCGGCCTGCTTCATGATCATCTCGATCTTGGTAGCTTCGTGGCCGTCGTCATCTCCCTTTCTCTGTCTTACCAGCGCGGCGTAATATCTTCTGATTATCTCCATGCGGGAGGCCTCTTCGCAGGCCTCGTTGTCTATGATGCAGAACCCTGCCATATTGACTCCCATGTCGGTAGGAGACTTGTAGGGGCAGTAGCCCATGATCCGCATGAACGTTTCTCTGAGGACCGGGAAGATCTCTATGTCGCGGTTGTAGTTCACCGTTGTCTCCCCGTATGCCTCAAGATGGAACGGGTCGATCATGTTCACGTCGTCAAGATCCGCCGTGGCTGCTTCGTATGCCAGATTGACCGGATGCTTGAGCGGTATGTTCCAGATCGGGAAGGTCTCAAATTTAGCATATCCCGATTTGAGTCCTCTCTTGCTGTCGTGGTAAAGCTGTGACAGGCAGGTGGCCATCTTTCCGCTTCCCGGGCCGGGGCCGGTCACTACGACCAGTTTTCTGGTGGTCTCTATATAATCATTCTTTCCGAATCCTTCATCGCTCACGATATGATCCACATATGTGGGATAGCCTTCGATAGGATAATGAAGGAACACGTTCAGTCCCAGAGACTGCAGCTTACGTCTGAAGGCAACTGCGGAAGACTGTCCCGCAAATCTGGTTATGACCACGCTTCCGACATACAGGCCTCTGTCTCTGAACGCGTCGACGACTCTGAGGACCTCGTCCTCATAGGTGATCCCGTAGTCGTCCCTCTTTTTGCTTTTCTCGATATCTCCCGCACTTATGGCGACAACTATCTCTGCTTCATCTTTGACCTGCATGAGCATCCTGATCTTACTGTCAGGTTCGAATCCGGGAAGGACTCTGGACGCATGGTGGTCGTCAAACAGTTTTCCTCCGAATTCCAGATACAGTTTCCCGTCGAACTCAGCCATCCTCTCTCTGATGTGCTGCGACTGTTCTCTCAGATATTTCTCGTTGTCAAAACCGGTCCTCAAAACGGCGTCCTCCCGAGATGATATAGATATGTACATTTTAAACCAACTTAAATTATAACTTCATGGCTGCGCCAGTGTCGAGATATAATCCGTGTTTTCTGTACTTTGATCATACTGCCGTCCATTCTGCCGCCTTCGATGCTTATTGACTTAAAGGCACAGCGCATTTAGAGTTAAATCAAAGAGGATCAAACCTCAGGAAAGGAGACTGATACATGGCACTTCTTGAAATGGACTTCAGATCCGGCGCGCTCGGATTCCACGAAGAAGTCATCGTTTCCCTGCCGGACAGGCCGGCAGAAAAGCCGTATCCCGTTCTCTGGCTCTTTCACGGGGCAAATCAGGACTGCACGGAATGGCTGAGACTGACTTCGATAGACCGCTATGCCAACAACCGCGGCCTCGCAGTCATAATGCCTGCTATGTCCAACGGACACGGCCAGAACATGGTCAACGGCACGAATTACTGGGACATGGTCAACAGTGAGCTGCCCGCGGCTATGCACTACATGCTCCCCTGCCTCTCAAAAGACAGGAATGAGAACTACACAGGCGGCGCTTCGATGGGCGGATACGTCGCGTACAAGCTCGCGCTCAACAACCCCGACAAATACTGCGCGGCAGGCGCGTTCGGCGGAGCTCTCGACATCATCAGCATCCTGTCCGGGACCGCCAACGACGGCAATACCGGGCTCTCCCCCACGTTCGCTCACGCATTCGGCAGCGCGGAACACATCCGGGAGACGGACGGAGACATCATCTGGCTGGCATCGAATCTCGTCAGAGAAGGAAAATGCCCGAGACTGTGGTCTCTTGTCGGAAACAAGGATTTCGGGTATCAGCAGGTCTGTGGAGCCATAGAGAAATTCAAGGCAGCAGGCTGCGACATGACCGATCTTTACGGAGAAGGCGGACACTCGTTCGACCTTTGGGACAAATACGTCGAGACCTTCCTCGACTGGCTCGATATCCCGAAAGGAGTGAACTGATATGGCAGTTATGACATTGCGCTTCAATCCAAAGACCATAGGACTGGCCACACAGGTCCGCATCATCATCCCCACCGGAGTCCATCCTCAGGATGCCGATTTTGAAAAGATCTACTCCGGGAAAGAGAAACTTCCAGTACTGTGGCTCCTGCACGGCGGCTCCGACAACTACGCGGACTGGCACGACTGCACCCCGGTGCAGGTGCTCGCCGACAAATACAACTATGCCGTTGTGATGCCGGATGCCCAGATGTCCAGTTACGCCAACATGGCGCACGGGCCCAACTGGAGAGATTATTTCCAGACAGAACTTCCCGAGTATATCTACTCTCACTTTCCTTTCTCCCGCAGGAGAGAAGACAATTTCATCTCGGGCATGTCCATGGGCGGCGCCGGAGCTCTGAAGCTCTCGCTGCTGGATCCCGACAGATACAGCACCTGCGTTGCGATCTCCTCCGGCGTCGAAGTCGTGAGGAATTACGCCAGGGGCGTAGGCAGGGCCACGATCCATACCTCCTTCCACAACATATACGGCCACGAAGACGATCCCACCGGTGTGCTCGGCACAGAGGAAGATATCTACTGGCTGCTGGAACAGAATGTCAAGAACGGGACCGATCTTCCCAGATTTGCTTTCTGTGTAGGCCTGGAAGACTTCACCAGAGCGGGGAATATCGAATTCCGGGATTTTGCCGAGAGCCTCGGCGTTCACATCGACTGGTATGAGGAACACGGCATGCACGACTGGGACAGCTGGAATATCTATATTCCAAAAGTGTTTGAGTTCATCAGCAGATACAGGAAAGAAGACGGACTTGAATGATCCGTTCCGATCGCAAAAAAGGAGGGCTGTGAAGCCCTCCTTTTTATATCGCTCTCGAGTATCACTTTTGTGCGGTTACTATGGCTATGCCCGCGGAGCAGCCCAGTCTGCTGGCCCCTGCATTAAGCATCCTGACAGCATCCTCGTAGGTCCTTATACCTCCGGACGCTTTTACTCCCATACCCGCACCGACGGTCTTTCTCATCAGTTCGACATCCTCGGCTGTCGCTCCTCCGCTGGAATAGCCTGTGGATGTTTTTACGAAGTCCGCCCCTGCCAGTCTCGCTATGGTGCAGATCCCGACCTTTTCCTCGTCTGTAAGCAACGCAGTCTCAATGATCACCTTGACCAGGGCTTTCCCTTCTGCGGCTTCCACCACGGCCCTGATGTCCTCATACGCCGCTCTCCAGTCTCTGTTCTTTACGTTTCCGATGTTGATCACCATATCGACCTCATCTGCTCCGTCAGCCACGGCTTCAGCCGTCTCCGCAGCTTTGACTTTCGGCGTGTGCGTCCCGAAGGGAAATCCGATCACGCAGCATGTCCTGACGCCGGTCCCTCTGAGCCTGCCGGCAACGAAGGCCGTGTATGACGGATTCACGCAGACGCTTGCGAAAGAATGCTCCGCCGCCTGATCGCAGATGCGTCCGATCTCCTCCCGGGAGGCTTCCGGTTTGAGAAGAGTGTGATCTATATATCCTGCCAGTTCTTCCGGCGTATAGTTTTTCTCTGCGAACTCATACTTCTCCGGTTCGGTGTATTTTATCCCTGCTTCTTTCGCAGTCTCATTCATGATCCTTCTGAGATCCATATATAATGCCCTCCGTTCCTGTTGATTCTATTATACACATACGCATTGCTGGGCGGCATACGTCTTTATATATAGTTTATTAAGATATATAATTAATAAAATGGATGATTATGGGCTGCATGCCCTTCAACAGGAGGATTTTGACGTGGCTTACGATATCGGTGAACTTCTTAAAAAAGGAGGCCGCATCCACTTCGTGGGGATCGGCGGTTCCGGTATGTTTCCAATCGTACAGATACTTCACTCCCTCGGTCATGAGATATCAGGAAGCGATGTCAGCGAGGGAAGCATCGTAGGATATGAAAGAGCTATGGGGATAGACGTCTGCATAGGTCATAAGGCTGAGAACGTGGACGGCGCATCGATGCTGGTCGTCACCGCAGCTCTCTTTGCCGACAACCCGGAGGTGGCAAGGGCCAATGAACTCGGCATTCCTGTCATTCCGAGAGCCGAAATGTTCGGATACATAACCACTCTGTATGACAACGCCATGTGCGTCAGCGGGACCCATGGCAAGACCACGACCACCTGTATGCTCACTTCCATCCTGCTCAAGGCGGGAAAGGATCCCTCAGCACTTATCGGCGGCAAACTTCCTTTGATCGACGGATACGGCCGCGTGGGACAGTCCTCCAATTTCGTCTGCGAGGCCTGTGAGTTCAAGGACACGTTCCTGGAGCTCTCCCCGTCATATTCGATCATACTGAATATAGACGATGACCATCTTGATTACTTCGGAACGATAGAGAATTCCATGAAGTCTTTCCGCCGTTTTGCCGACAACGCCTCCCGCGCGGTCGTTGCGAACCGCGATGATGAGAACACCGTTACGGCGCTCAGCGGCTTTACTGGAAACCTCGTATGGTTCGGAGAAGGTGAAAATGCGGATTACCGCATCTCCGATGCCGTCGCATATGACAGAGCTTTCTTCCGTTTCCGCCTCAGCCATCACGGTGAAGATCTCGGGGAGTTCCGTCTCAAAGTGCCCGGCAGGCAGAACGTCTTCAACGCCGCAGCCGCCATCGCGGCATCATGCGAGATCGGCATCAGCGCCGACAGCTGCAGGGAAGGCCTCGAAAGCTTCCGCGGCGCAGGCCGTAGATTCGAGATCCTCGGCGAATTCAGAGGCGCCACCGTCGCCGATGATTACGGCCATCACCCGACAGAGCTCTCCGTCACGCTGGACGCGGCTCTCGCCATGGGCTATGACCGCGTGATAGCAGTATTTCAGCCCTTCACTTTCTCCAGGACCAAACTTTTGCTGAATGACTTCGCAAAGGCGCTCTCAAAGGCCGACGTGGTAGTCATGACGGCGATCATGGGCTCCCGTGAGATCAACACCTACGGCATCTCCACACAGGATCTTGCGGATCTTATCCCTGGCTCGGTCTGGTTCGAGACTTTCGAGGAAGTACGCGATCATGTCCTCAGCATCGCCAGGCCCGGCGATCTTGTGCTCACCATGGGCTGCGGAGATGTGTACAAATGCGCGCACATGATCCTTGACAAAGGAAACGAATAACCAACATATACACTGTGTCCGGCATCCATGTCGGACATTTCGTTAAGGAGAAAAACATGAAGTATCTTATCGTTGTCGACATGCAGAACGATTTCATCGACGGAGCGCTCGGAACGGATGAAGCCCAGGAGATCCTTCCCGCTGTGGCGGAGAAGATCCGCGGATTTGACGGGACAGTGATCTATACCAGAGATACACATACCCGGGACTACATGGACACGCAGGAAGGCGCAAATCTCCCCGTCATCCACTGCGTCAAGGGCGAAGAAGGCTGGAAACTTCCTGATGTTCTGAACGACCTCAGGCTCGAGATGGACAGCGCCGTTTTCGACAAGCCCACCTTCGGAAGCGTGGAACTGGGGAAATATATGCTTGATCTGTATGAGAAGGGCGAAGTCGAGAGCATAGAGCTCATCGGCGTCTGTACGGACATATGCGTGATATCCAACGCGCTGCTGCTCAAGGCGTTCATGCCGGAAGTTCCGATCTCAGTGGATCAGTCATGCTGCGCAGGGACCACCGTGCAGAACCACGACAACGCTCTGGCCGCGATGAAGATGTGCCAGATATCCGTTCATTAATGCTTTTCTGATCGGAGGACTGCGATGTATATTAACGGAACCAACTCCATATATATGGGACTTGCGGAAGGAGAGAGAGTATGCCTTCCCCTCAACATGGCCAACCGCCACGGGCTCATCTCAGGCGCCAGCGGAACCGGAAAGACCGTAACGATGAAGGTCATGACGGAATCCTTCTCCGACGCCGGGGTGCCCGTATTCCTCTGCGACATAAAAGGCGATGTCTCCGGGCTCGTAACTCCCGGTGAACAGACCGACGGCATGGAGAAAAGGATCGACAAATTCGGCCTCAGAGACTGTTTCACCTACAGATCCTATCCCGTGACGTTCTGGGACGTTTACGGTGAGACCGGACATCCGGTGCGCACCACCGTATCAGAGATGGGACCGGATCTTCTCGCCAGGATCCTGGGCCTTACGGAGGCCCAGCAGGCAGCCCTGAACGTGGTGTTCAAGATTGCGGACGACCGCGGTCTCATCCTGACCGACCTCAAGGATCTCAGGGCAGTGATAGGCTATGTGAACCAGCACAAAGCCGACTACGCCTCCACATACGGCAATCTCGCCACAGTCACGCTTAACACGATCATCAGATCACTGCTTCCCCTGGAATCACAGGGAGGCGACCTGTTCTTCGGCGAACCGGCCCTGGATATCAACGACTGGATCAGGACTGACAGCGAAGGTCACGGAATGATCAACCTTCTGGACTGCACCAAGCTCTCACTCAACCCCGTGCTGTACTCGACCATGCTCCTGTGGATGATGGCTGACCTGTACGAAAAACTGCCGGAGGTGGGAGATCCAGAAAAGCCCAGACTCGTTTTCTTCTTCGATGAAGCGCATATGCTGTTCACCGACACTCCCAAAGTGCTCGTCCAGAGGATCGAGCAGGTCGTGCGTCTCATACGCTCGAAGGGAGTCGGCATTTATTTCGTCACCCAGAGCCCTTCCGATATCCCCGGCATCGTCCTCGCACAGCTCAGCAACCGCGTGCAGCATGCTCTGAGAGCCTATACGCCGGCAGAGCAGAAAGCCGTGAGGGCCGCCGCATCCACCATGCGTCAGAATCCCGCCTTCAATGCCGAGAAGAGGATCTCCGAGCTCGGAGTGGGCGAAGCCCTCATCTCTTTCCTGGATGAGAAGGGCGTTCCCGACATAGTCAGAGACGCCTCCGTGATCTGCCCGCAGAGCCTTATGGCGCCTGCGTCAAAGGAAGACATAGACATCTGCTTCGCGAAAGACGGAATGTCAAAGTACGATCAGGCCGTGGACAACCAGTCCGCGTTCGAGGATCTGAACTACATGAGCGAGATCGAAGCGCAGAAGGCTGCCCTTGAGGCGGAGAAGGCCAAGCTTGAGAAGGAAAAAGCCGAACTCGAGAAGAAGAAACAGAAAGAGGACGCCGCCGCAAAGAAGAAGACCGAGAGGCGCATCGCTCAGATCGAGCGTCAGATCATCAATACCGGGTTCAGCATACTCAGAAGGGGTCTGCTCAAGATCTGGAAGAAATGACCTTCCGAGTGTATACAGCACAAAAAGACCGGCGCGCAGCCGGTCTTTTCTCCTGTCTTTGACAGTTCTCAATCGGTCTCCAGCACAGTGAACACCGTGACCAGATCGCCTTCATCCGTAACGGAGACATGTGCCTTAAGCGCTTTCTCTTTGACTATGCTTTCGGCTCTTCCGCTGAAAACATAATAAGGCTTGCCCAGGTCATCCCTGAACAGTTCAACTTCCCTCATGGAGAAGCCTCTTACTCCGGTCCCCAGCGCCTTTGAGAATGCCTCTTTTGCTGCAAAACCGGCCGCAAGCTTCTCCGGCTTGTCGGCATACAGTTCCGCCTCTTTCCCGGAGAACACTTTTCTGAGAAACGATTCTTTTGAACATGCCTTGCTCACTCTGGATATCTCGGTCATGTCCACGCCTATCCCGTAGATCATCTGATGTAGTTCACCTTGCTGTAGTCTCTGGGTTTCGCATCCGGAGCCTCGTCGGGCGTTCCTACCGCGATACCGTAAAGCAGGTCATATCCGTCCGGGATGCCCAGTTCGTCGATGAACTCCTTCCCTCCGGCTTTCATGAACCTGATTATTCCTCCCAGATAGCAGCTGCCCAGTCCCAGCGACTCCGCCGCCAGAACAATGTGCTCAGCCAGGAAGCAGGCGTTGACATCGGATCCCTTCGCTGAGATGAAAAGCACCGTCGGAGCCCCGAAGGACACGCTGGCCCCGGAACCGGTGAACCTGTCCTTTATCTCCTGCGGCAGATCCTTGTCGGCAAGTATGTTCTGCCTGTTGGCTTCTGACAGTCTGCCGAGATAATCCTGCGACTGAACCACAGTCACGTGCCAGTTCTGGCTGTTTCCCCCGCTCGGTGCGAGAAAGCCGCACTCCAGCAGGGTCTGAAGCTGTTCTTCCGTCAGCTGCTCGCTTTTGTATTTCCTTATGCTTCTCCTGTCGCGTATGATCCTGGTCAGTTCGTTGTCGATCATGAAACATGTCCTCCTCTTCGTTTCTGTCATAATAATACCATCAATAGTCAAAAAGGTAATAGCAGGAAACGGTCGGTCCCTTGCCTGACGGCTGTTTCCGTGTTATGATTAGTTACCGGAAACAAACGCAATGATCAGGATCCAGTAAGCGCAGGACCTTTGCACAGAGACGCGTGCACAGCTGAGAGCATGCGAAATCAGATGCGCTGAATTTCACCTGTGAGCGGCTCCCTGAACGGAAAGTAGGGGCAGACGGAGGTGTCCGTTAAAGCACAGAAGAGTGTCGGCTCTTCAAAGGTCGGAATACGGGTGGTACCGCGAAGTTTTATGCTTCGTCCCGTTTGAGGGACGGGCTTTTTTATTTGCAAATCATTTTGATCAGAGGGATAGAAAATGGCAATCAAAGAAACACTGGACAGGATCCGTGAAGAGGCTCTGTCGGCCATCAAGGCCGCGGACGCCGAATCCGCGATCGAGGATCTCCGCGTCAGGTATCTCGGAAAGAAAGGTGAACTGACAGCGATCCTCAAACAGATGGGAACTCTTCCCGCGGAAGAGCGCCCTCTAATGGGTCAGCTTTCCAATGACGTCAGGAAGGATATCGAAGCTCTTATCGCGGAGCGTTCCTCCGAACTCAGGCAGAAGGCTCAGGAACTCAGATTCAGGGCAGAAGCGCTGGACGTGACGCTGCCCGGCACGGATCCTCACATCGGATCCCGTCATCCTCTTGAAACGGTCCTGGATGATATCAAGGAGATCTTCCTCGGCATGGGCTTCAATGTCGCGGAAGGTCCTGAAGTCGAATTCGACCACTACTGCTTCGAGATGCTGAATATGCCCAAGCATCATCCGGCCCGCGATACGCAGGACACTTTCTATATCAATGACAATGTGCTGCTGCGCACCCAGACATCCTCCGTACAGATCAGGACCATGCTGGCGCAGAAACCTCCTATCCGCATAATCTCCCCCGGCCGCGTATACAGAGTAGACACCGTCGACGCCACGCATTCCCCGATCTTCCATCAGATAGAAGGACTCGTCGTTGACAAAGGCATCACCATGGCCGACCTCAAGGGAACGCTTGCCGAATTCATCCGCAAGCTCTACGGCGCCGACATCAAGGTCAGGTTCCGTCCTCACCACTTCCCCTACACTGAGCCGTCCGCCGAGATGGATATGGAATGCTTCCGCTGTCACGGAGAAGGATGTTCTCTGTGCAAAGGAGAAGGTTACATAGAGATCCTCGGATGCGGGATGGTCCGCCCCGAGGTCCTTGAAGGATGCGGCATCGACTCCTCCGTCTACTCCGGCTTTGCGTTCGGCGTAGGCGCCGACAGGATCACCATGATGCGCTACGGGATCAACGATCTGCGTGTACTGTTCGAGAACGATATGCGCTTCCTGCAGCAACTATAAGGAGGAAATGAAAGAATGAACGCTCCTGTTTCCTGGATAAAAGAATATACGGATCTGGAAGGCATCTCCGTCAAGGAGCTCTGCGACGCGCTCACTATGTCCGGCAGCAAAGTCGAACGCTGGACCTGTGAGGCTGATGAGATCAAGAATGTTGTAGTAGGTGAAGTCCTCGAGATGCACAGACACCCGGACTCCGACCATCTGTGGGTCTGCAGCGTAAACTGCGGCGGCGATAAGCCGATACAGATCGTCACCGGTGCCCAGAACGTCAGCACCGGGGACAAAGTCCCCTGCGCTCTCGACGGCGCGCTCCTTCCCGGAGGGAAGACCATCAGCAGCGGAAAGCTCCGCGGCGAGGTCAGCGACGGTATGATGTGCTCTCTTGGGGAGCTCGGACTTACTGTTCATGATTTCCCGGACTGCATCGAGGACGGTATCGCGATCCTTGATCCGTCCGCTGAGCCGGGCAGTGATGTCTGCGGTGTCCTGGGTCTTGATGATACGAGCATCGAGTTCGAGATCACCTCCAACAGACCGGACTGCATGTGTGTTTCCGGCCTCGGCCGCGAGGCCGCTGCCACTTTCCGCAAACCGTTCCGTTTCCCCGAACCGCAGATCAGGCATGCTTCCGGTTCCATAGAGGGAATGCTCAGTGTTAAGAACGAAACTCCCGAGAACTGTCTCAGATATACCGCGGCCATCGTAAAGAACGTCAGGGTAAAACCCTCCCCCATGTGGATGAGGCAGCGGCTCAGGCTCTGCGGCGTACGTCCCATCAACAACATCGTTGACATCACGAACTACGTGATGCTGGAATACAACCAGCCGATGCATGCCTTTGACTACAGAAACGTCAAAGACAGCGAGATCATCATACGCCAGGCAAGAGAAGGCGAGCACATCGTCACGCTCGACGATATCGACCGCGAACTTACGCCCGACATGATGGTCATAGCCGACAGTGAAAAACCGATCGCTGTCGCAGGCATCATGGGCGGCGAATACAGCGGAACATATGATGATACCAACACAGTCATCTTCGAATCCGCCTGCTTCAACGCGGTAAATGTACGCTACACCGAGAAAGGTCTCGGCATGAAGACCGAGTCCTCGGTCAGATTCGAGAAAGGTCTGGATCCCGAGAACACTCTGCGCGCTCTGACCCGCGCGCTTGAACTGGTCGAGGAACTGGATGCGGGCGACGTGGTCTCCGGTTTCGTTGACATCAAAGGCAATATACCGGAGCGCAGAACGCTTCTGCTGGAGCCCGAAAAGATCAACGCTTTCCTCGGTACCGATCTTCCCGCCGAAGAGATGGTCTCCATCCTCAGGTCCCTCGAGTTCGAGGTGTCCGACGACATGACCGTCACTCCGCCTTCATTCCGCGCAGATATCCTTCTCATGAACGATATCGCGGAAGAGATCGCCAGGTTCTACGGATACAACAATGTCCCCTCGACGGTGATGACCGGCGTAGCGACTGCTCAGCTTACGGAGAGACAGCATTTCGAGAAAGATCTGGCCATGCGTCTCGTCTCCGCCGGACTGTATGAAGTCAAGACCTACTCCTTCATGGGGACCAGGACCCTTGACCTTCTGAACGAGCCTTCTGACGGCGAACTCAGAAACGCAGTCGTCATCAGCAACCCCTTTGGGGATGACACCGCGCTTATGCGCACGACCCTGCTTCCCTCGATGCTGGAGGTGGTGTCTAGAAACGTGAACGCCAGAGTGGCGTCCGGATCGTTCTTCGAGATCGGAGTCACCTTCCATGCGCACGAGGACACCAATGAGCTCCCCGACGAGCTTAAGGATCTGGTCATAGCAAGCTATAACTCTCTTGGATTCTACGGAGTCAAAGGTATAGTGGAGGACATCTGCAGGAACGCCAACACAGAGACTCCTGTATTCACCGCACTGACTGACAGCCACCTTTATCACCCCGGCCGCGCCGCTTCCGTATATGTCGGAGATACCCTGATAGGGACAATGGGCGAACTGCTGCCGTCAGTCGCAGCCAACTTCAACATCAAAGAGAAAGTGACTGCAGCAGTGATATCCGTCGAGAAGCTGTTCGCCGTCAGGGGAGGCGTAAGGAGATTCACTCCTCTTCCCAAGTTCCCTGCCATGACACGCGACCTGGCGATCGTATGCGACATTTCCGTTCCCAGCGGAGCCATCGAGCGCGAGATCAGGATCGCATGTTCCGACATACTCGAATCGATCTCAGTCTTCGATGTGTACACCGGTGACAAGGTTCCCGCCGGAAAAAAGAGCATCGCTTACTCGCTGGTCCTCAGGCATAAAGACCGCACCATGACCGATGATGAAGCAGACACAGCGATAGCGCGCAGCCTCAAGCGCCTTGAACGCATCGGCGCATCGCTCCGCAGTTAACTTGCCTATTGAGAGCAAATAGTCTATTCTATTAGGTGACTGAACTATACAGAAAGGAAAACGGACATGCAGGATGCCACAATGATCTTCTCCTTTGAGGATGAAGAAGAAAAACTGATCCATGACAAGCTCGTCATGGTTTTCGACGCCCTTAAGGAAAAGGGATACAATCCTGTCAATCAGATCGTCGGATATCTTCTGACCGAAGACCCGACCTATATCACCACGAACAGGAACGCCAGATCCGTCATGCTGACGATGGACCGCGACGATATCCTTCAGGTCCTGGTCCGCAGATTCCTTAGCTGAGGAGGAACGAAATGGCAGAAGAAGTCTCCCTGACCTACAAGGGGCACCCACTGGTCAGACACGGGAATGACATATATTACGGCGCCCCCGGTGATCCGTACGTCGTTTATATGCAGATCCTCGGAACAGAGAAAAAGAACGGGATAGATACAGCCAACAGAGTCCAGGTCATGCTTCTCTCGAATGCGGAAGGCCTGAACCTGATGGAGCGCATAGTAAGAGTAAGCGAAAAGAACAGCCTTTACAGTGCGCTTGACATCGGTTCCATCTGGTACGAAAAAGCTCTCCTTGAGAGTGCGAAGAATTGATCTGCTGTCATTCTCTAGACCCAGAAAAACAGATATGCCGGGCTTCAGCGAGCCCGGCATTTTTGTGTGTACGAAAAAGAGACTGCCTTGCGGCAGTCTCCGTCGACAGTTATATGATCACTCTTCTTCGTGATGGTGATGGTGATGATGGCCGCAGTCGCAGTCCTCATCCTCGCAGTCACATTCCTGGATATCGAACTCGATCTTCTCGCCGCAGAACGGGCATTTGACATCCCCGTTGAATATGGTGTCTTCATCGACCGAGAAGCCTTTGCCGCAGGACGGGCACTCTATGTCATAGAGATAATCCTCGTCGTCCTCGTCTTCGTCCTCATCGTCATCCTCTTCTACTCCGAACAGAGTGTCGAGGTCATCATCGATGTCTGCGAGATGCTCATCCATTGCATCGAGATCATCATAGAGGCTGGTAAGATCCTCATCGCATTTCTTAAGGGTATGCGCCATATCATCTACCAGTTCAAGAAGCACGTCAAAGATCTTCTTCTCCTTGTCTCCGAGGGAGAGATCGCTTGCTTCTACGAGTCCTTTAAGAAAACCGACCTTTTCAAGAATATCCATATTTATGCCCTTCCCATATATTCACCCGTGCGGGTGTCGATCTGAATGACATCACCTTCGTTGATGAACAGAGGTACACGCACCTCAGCGCCTGTCTCAACAGTGGCGGGCTTGAGGGTGTTCGTTGCTGTATTGCCTTTGAGGCCGGGCTCGGTGTGAGTGACTTCCAGTTCCACGAAGTTGGGAGCTTCAATGCCGAACACGCTTCCCTTGTAGGACAGGATCTTGACATCCATGTTCTCTTTTACGAAACGGAAGGAATCGGGAAGATCCTTCTGAGCAACAGGTGTCATCTCATATGTCTCGGCGTCCATGAAATAGTAGAGGTCTCCGTCATTATAGCTGTACTGCATGTCACGGCGATCGATGAACGCCTGCTCGAACTTGTCGGTCGGGCTGTATGTGCGCTCAAGCACGCTTCCGGTAATGACGTTCCTGACCTTCGTGCGTACGAAAGCTGCGCCTTTTCCGGGTTTTACATGCTGGAACTCAATGATCTGGAAAACGTTGCCATCTTCTTCAAAGGTTACACCGTTCCTGAAATCTCCTGCAGAAATCATAATTAATCTCCTTGAAAACAAAAACCATTTTAACTTAGTAATATTATCATATCGGTTATGCCCTTGCAAGAAAAACCGAGGTCTTGCCTACAGCATACAGACAACGGAAAAGGCCGCTCCTTTACCGCTTCCCGAACAACGGAACGGCAGGCGCAGCCTTCTTGTATCATCTCAATATCAGATCCTGTTCACACCGGTCCTTACAGCAGCCTCGGCTACGGCTTTGGCAACGTTCCTGACCACTCTCTCGTCGAAAGCTCCGGGGATGATGTAGCCCGCGTTCAGTTCGTCGTCGCTGATCGTGCCGGCGATGGCATATGCGGCTGCTATCTTCATCTCGTCGTTTATCTGGCTGGCCCTGACATCCAGAGCTCCGCGGAAGATCCCGGGGAACGCGAGGACGTTGTTGATCTGGTTCGGATAGTCGCTCCGGCCGGTTCCTACGACCGTCGCTCCGGCCTCTTTGGCCTCATCCGGCATGATCTCCGGAAGCGGATTCGCCATCGCAAACACTATGGGATCCTTCGCCATGGTGCCTACCATCTCCTTGGTGAGCGTGCGCGGCGCTGAAACGCCTATGAACATGTCGGCGCCTTTGATGGCATCCGCCAGCGTGCCCTTGACCATCTCCCTGTTGGTGATCTTAGCCATCTCTTCCTTTACCGGGTTGAGGTTCTCTCTGCCCTCATATATGGTGCCTGTCCTGTCGCACATGATGACGTTTCTGAGTCCCATAGCCACAAGCAGTTTGATTATGGCGATGCCCGCGGCACCTGCGCCGGATGTTACGACTTTTATATTATGGATATCTTTTCCGACGACTTTTAGAGCATTGATCGCAGCGGCAAGAACAACGACAGCAGTACCGTGCTGATCATCGTGGAAGATCGGTATATCGCAGATCTCCTTGAGTCTCTGTTCGATCTCGAAACATCTGGGAGCTGAGATGTCCTCCAGGTTCACGCCGCCGAAGCTTCCGGCTATGAGCGAAACCGTTCTGACTATCTCGTCCACATCCTTGCTCCTGACACAGAGAGGAAACGCATCGACGTCCGCGAATCTCTTGAACAAAGCGCACTTGCCCTCCATGACCGGCATTCCCGCTTCAGGGCCTATATCACCAAGTCCCAGGACAGCGGTGCCGTCGGTGATGACAGCGACCAGGTTTCCTCTTCTCGTGTACTTGTATGAAAGATCAACGTCCTTCTCTATCTCAAGGCAGGGTTCAGCGACTCCGGGCGTATACGCTACGGAGAGCTCCTCCGGTGTATTGATGGAGGCTCTTCCGACCACTTCGATCTTTCCCTTCCACTCTTCGTGCGCTTTGAGCGCGATCTCTCTCTTGTCCATTTCAAACTCCTTTATCTGTTTTACCTATGGTCTCAGTGTGCTTTTTCTTCCTCACCTGTACTGTTTGAAGGCTTCGATGTGCATCCTGACGAACAGATCTCTGTCCAGTTCGAAAGCAACCATGACGTTCGGCTTTGCTTCTGCGCAGATCTCGTCAGTGACGGTACACGCCCGTGTGTACTGCCCGTTGAGATCCACCTCGACATGACACGCCCTGGCTTTCAGCACAGAGGGATTCAGGAGCCATGCCGTCGGGACCGAATCATGGATCACTGCCTTTCGCTCGCCGCTTAGTTTTTCGATCGCTGACATGTAGTCCTGTGTCATATCGTAGTAGAAGCGTCCGACACTTCCTCCAATAAGGCGGAACATCTCAAGATCATCCTTGATGAAGTACGCCTTCTCAGTTGCCTCCAGCCCGCACATCACTATCCTCAGTCCGCTCTGAAGCACTATCTGCGCAGCCTCCGGGTCGGCGACGATATTCGATTCCCCTGCGGGGAGCGTGTTCCCGCTGTATGCCGATCCACCCATCATCGCTATCCCGTCGATGCGGCTGCGTAGTTCGGGATAGGATATGATGAGCGTTGCGATATTCGTCAGAGGTCCGAGGGACACTATTGTGACTTTGGTGTCTTCTTTCTTTATCAGCTCCGCCATATAATCCACGGCATCAGTTTCCACTTCTATGTGGACCGGCTCGGATAACGAGTATCCTTTGTTGCCGAGCCCGTCCTTGCCGTGAATGAATGCTCCTCTGCTGTTGGAGTACTTTCTCATCTTACCGAAAAGAGGCCCGGAAGCACCTTTCGCCACCCTCACTCTCTTTTCGAGCAGTTCCAGGATCTTGATAGCGTTCAGAGTGGCTGCCTCTGCATCAACGTTCCCGTAGCTTGTCGTGATGCCCAGGACCTTCAGCTGTGACGAACTAAGGGCGAGCATGACGGAATATGCGTCATCCACACCCATGTCAGTATCGATTATTACCGGGATCCGGTTCGTCATCGGAGCACTCTCCTGTCATATGATCTCAGACAGCGAATATAAAAATCAGAATACATCTCCCTGGTCGTATACGTCGCCAGTCTAACGTTCGGTCCGTCTGTAAATCTTTTCCCGAAATCGAAGAGCGTACGTCCGCTGGACAGTTCGCTCCTCTGTTCCACCATAGTGTATACGCCGGTCGCAGTGACTGCCGCCGGAATCGCCAGCACAAAAGCTGCCGCGGCGTCATGACAGATCACTGATCCGGCACTGTCGAGTTCCAGCAGACCGGTCAGCTCCTTGTTTCGTGGATTCCCTGCGGTCACTGTCTTTTCAAGCAGGCTCTTCCACGGATTTCCGGAAGACAGCATACCGATATTCTTTGCTTCCTCCGCAGTAAGATGAGCATATCTGCAGAATTCCAGATCTACAAGATCGATCTGGCTGAAGCCTGCGTCCAGTATGCATTTAAACGCATGGGGATCGCTGTATATATTGAATTCCGCATACGGAGTGGCGTCTCCTCTTCTGGATGCTCCTCCTGCGATAGTGATTTTTTTAATGTATTTGGGCAGATCTCTGTGTCTGATCACCGATACGGCGATATTCGTAAGCGGACCGGTACAAAACAGTTCCAGCTCTCCGTTCTGTTCGACCGCTGTCCTGTAGATAAGATCCCACGGGTGTTCCGGTGCGGGCACCTTCTCTGCGGCTGCCGGCGCCAGCTCATCGAGAACAGCGCAGTCAGATTTTGTTCCTGTATCTTTTCTTCTGACCACCAGCGGTCTTTCCGATCCCGTGACGATCGGCCACTGTCCGCCGCACAGTTCCCGCAGATATGCGGCATGAGCCGCTCCTCTGCGGGGAGAAGCCGATCCGAACACAGTGCAGACTCCCTTTATGTCAAAAAGGCCGCATCCGTCTATGAGCATGAGCGCTTCCGCGAACCCATGCCCCGAATCCGTATCTATTATCAGAGGTCTTCCTGCCATTTCACACACCGGTTCAAAAATGATTCTGCTTGTCTATAATATTATATGACGGATCAGCTCAACTCAACAGTGCGTCATCCTAAAAGCCGCTAACAGCACGGAGCGAAAGGCAGAAAAAACGATGAGAGAAAAAACATACAGGACCGCGTTCGGAGGGATCATATCCGCTCTCGCGATCACATTTCTGTTCCTTGGTTCCATCTTCCCCTTCGCTGACATTGCCGGCCCTGCGTTCGCGTCTCTCTGCGTGCTTCTGACCGGTCTGGAATTCTCCGGGAAAGCATCTCTCGGCGTATATATCTCTGTCTCGGTGCTGGCATTCATGCTGGTCCCGGACAAAGAGTCCGTCCTGCTTTTCATCTTCTTTTTCGGATGGTTTCCACTTCTGAAGAAGACAGTAGACAGGCACATGGGATATGTTCCCGGCCTTATCGTCAAGCTGGCTGCGTTCAATCTGAGCATCATCCTGATGTACTGGCTTATCCTTAAGGTGTTCGTTATCGAATCCATTGCAGATGAGTTCTCCGATTATTCCACGGCAATGTATATCCTGATCATGGTGCTGGCAAACATAACAGTCGTTATACTCGACTATGCTTTCTCAAAAGTCGGATATCTGTATCTGAATGTCTGGAGGAAAAAACTGGTCCGCTGACGGTATCCGGAAAGGATCTGCTATAATACAATCTGCATTAAAGCAACAAGCCCGGCCTGCCGGGCTTGTTTTCTTTATCATTTGTCTATCTTCAGTCCGTTTCATCCTCAGGAACGGGAAGAAGCACTTCCGTCAGTTTGCTGACCGCTTTCCTTATCTCCGTAGAGATGTCCGATCCGTCATAGAATGAGAACACATATTTCTCGTCCAGCGCCTCCTGGTCCGGTCTGTCCCCGATCAGGACACAGTATGTGCCACCGGAATCCAGGATCAGGTCGTGCACCATCGGAGTCGATTCTGCGCTTACCGGCAGAACGAAGACCGCGTCAACTCCCTGCGCTATGAAGGAGTTCACCGCATGTTCCTGCTGGAGCTGATCTCCGTCTGAGTACTGATAGTCGACTTCGAACCTTGCTGTCTCGGTCTCCAGCGCGGCAAAAGCATCATCCAGCGCCTTTTTATATCTTCCGGAGATATCGTCACTCTCGGACGTAAGCACAGCGCCAATATAATAGGGTACCTGTTTCGGGCCGCTTTGCTCTTTGCCTCCGTAACATGCCGACATCGCAATAACAAGCATGAGGCAGAGCGATGCAGACATCAATCTGACTATGTTCTTAATTGCCGTTCTTCCTGTCATATTGGGATAATCTCCTTGTAGACATTCTTCCTTCCGCAGGAACAGTATTTCAAATTATACATCTTCGGGACGAAATAATCATCCGGGATATGTGACCTTTACCGTTTTCCCATCCAGCAGGATCCGGACACCCAGGTCTGCCAGCAGATGAGTCGCGTTGACGCTCTGTCCGTCATTACACACAGCATATACATCTTCTCCGGACTCGACTTCATCGGCGCAGATCCTGTGCGCTTCCTTTCCGTCGAGAGAAGCACCTATCTCCCCAGAACTGTCGTACTGCAGAGTCCCTCCCAACGCCTCAACGACGGCTTTCAGCTGTGCGACGGATATGCAGTCGTCACTTCGCGATGCATCCGATACCGTGACGAAAGTCCTTCCGTTGAGTTCTATCCTGAGCCCTTCCTTGCAGTCGTCCAGCTTGAGCAGTTCCTCCCCGATCACCAGCCCCATGCGCCAGATATTCTTGACGATCAGATTGAGCTGTCCCTCATTGTACGGGTAGAGCCTGCAAACTTCCACGACACAGGAGAAAACGTCATTCGTGTGCAGATTGTAGTTCATCGCATATCCGCCGAACTTGGTCTTTTCTGTCCCAAGATCCGTAAATCCGGAATCCTCCGCGAGCCTTGAAGCCAGCGGAGTGTAACGGGCTCTGTATTCAGGTGTGGCATCCGAATCTATCCAGTTGAGTTCCTCTCCGAATTTGTGGACATCTATGAATGCTTCCGCGGGTATGTTCTTCATGATATTGATTATCATCCTGGTCTCGGGCTCGCTTGCAGCCTCGGGCCCGCAGTAATATCTCCTGCTCGGCCAGGTTATGCCGTTCTCAAGCTTGGGATCCCAGTGATACGGGAAGTTCCTGTTGAGGTCCACTCCGTTGGCGTTCGCCTTGTACTGGTAGGGATAATTGGCTCCCTGCGCGTCATATGTCCACACGGGAAGGGTGCTCGCCCTGAATCCGTTCTGGGCGATGTTGACTCCGTCAGGGTTGACCTGGGGGATTATATAAAAAGTGAAATTGTCCAGCAGTTCCCTGTATGAGATGTATCCTTCCTCGCAGGTATCCTCCCGGTACCCCGCGAGATATCTGTCAGCCATATACGCGATGACATTGGATGTGACATACTCGCTGGCGTGGATAGCCGCCTCCATATAAATCACCCGTTCTCCGCGTCCCATGGTGAACCCGTAGATCGTTCTTCCCTCGACAGAGGTTCCGGCTTCAAAAGACGTGACCAGTTCAGGATAAGCCTCTTCCAGGTCTCTGACCCAGGAGACGACGGTGTCATAGCCGGACTTGCGGTACGGATCGATATGGACCGCTTCCCCCGTCTCAGGCGTGTACGGAGCAGTTTCCTTTTTTACATACCCCAGTTCATCCGCCAGCATATCTCTCCGGCCCGAGTCGATGTCCTCCAGCTCCGGTCCGATCTGCAGCATATCGGAGTACTTCCTCATGCTGAGGCCGAACTCCTCACACAGCTGAGAGGCGCGAACGAACTTTTCGCTCCCATCCTCACCTGTATATGCCGATATGTCTGTTTCCTCTCCTCCGATGGAGATGCGTTTCCCGATCAGTTCTCCCCCGACTCCTTTGAGCGCGGTGACCGCAGGCAGCCAGATCTCCCCGTCCTCGGCATAAGGAGGCTGTATCTCTTCTTCTTCCCCGTAGCAGTTGAGGAATTTCTCGGTATCCGCAAAGAAAACCGCATAGCCGCATACGGGTTCGGGCCGGTCCCGCAGAACTGAACCGAGCCGGAATGCCGCGACGGCCGCAATGACGAGCACTGCGATGATCAGTTTTCTGAAAAGTTTCTTCATGCAGCCTGGATCTTCTCAAAAACAATGACCGCCGGCTGTTCGCCGGCGGAAGGATGAACAAAGCTCAGACGAGCCACTTGCTTCCGCGCTTCTCCTTTATCTCAGGCAGCTCTTCCCCGTCTATGGGCATCACCGCTTGTTTCATGAAGCGCTCCGCTCCGATCTTTCCCAAAAGCAGGTGCAGCGTGGAGCTGGAGGGATTTCCTTCTGTTATCATCCTCTGACGGAATGCAGCGAGCTGTTTTTTGTATTCTTCATCCTCGTGAGCCAGAGGTATCAGTGACAGATAGGCTTTTACAGATCTTACCGCCATATCCGTAAGCTGCTTTTCCGTGCCGCTCTTGATAAGCGAATATGATTCCCGTTCTCCCACATACCAGTTGGGCTTCTCCGCATAGTCGGGAAGCAGGCGGAAAGTCTCATACAGCTCCTCCAGCGCATCGCTCTGGAGATCGTCTCTTCCGCATCCGTAGTACTCCACAAATACGCAGCGCTTGTTCTTCATGCTCATGGCGTCCATCAGGAGATACGGGACTGTGAGACCGTTTGACGGCATAAAAGACATCGTGAGAAGTTCCATCCCCATCTTTGTGGTTGTGTGCATCGTCATCAGTTTCCCGAATCCTTCGAGCGAATACCTGTCCACTCTGAACTTCATCAGTTTGATGATGCCCGGGAAAGACATGTCTGTCCACCCGTCCTCCGGAAGGGAAGAGCAGCTGACTGCTTCCCCGATCTCTTCCATTATCTGTGTCTTCAGTTCACTGATCATAGGCCTCTCCTCGATTCAATGTCCGCTTTCTGCAACGCTGATCTATTCTGCTCTTGTCTCGCAGTAGATACACCTGTACTCCATTTTCTCGGCGTCCGCAAGGCGGAAGACATGTTTCAGTTCCTGCTCCGTTGTGGTGATGCACCTGGGATTTTTGCATTTTATCACATCCGTCAGGATCTCGGGAAGCTTCATGGTCTTTTTCTCTGCGGTCTTTCCGTCCCTGATGATGTTTACAGTCGCGCCGGGATCGACATACCCTATCACATCGAAATCCACAGGTATCTCCGCGTCTATCTTTATTATATCTTTTCTTCCGAGCCTTTTGCTTGCCACATTGCGTATCAGGGCCACAGAGACGTCGAGGGAATCCAGACCCAGCAGCGAGTAGATCTGCGCGCCTTTCCCCGCAGTTATGTGATCTATCACTATACCGTTCTTGATAGGATCAACGTTCATTTTAATTCCTCCTACAGCCTGACTGTCCTGGATCCGTTTGATCCGGTTCCTTCGAGTTTTCCCGCTTCCTGCAGAAGCATGAGAATGAGAGCCATCCTCATGTACTTTCCGTTGAGGACCTGCTTGAAATAGCATGCCCTGGGATCGTCATCCACGGCGACACTGATCTCGTTCACACGGGGAAGCGGA
>JAFYZY010000062.1 GCA_017548485.1 Oscillospiraceae bacterium
AGGCGCTCATCCGGATCGAACCGTCTGAGAAGGGATTCTTTGTTGATGATATCCCTGTAGTACTGTCTGTCGTCGGGATGGATGAAACCTTCCGAGAAGATCCTGACGTTCTCGTCGAAAGTCTTTGTCTCTACAGGCATGAAACTGCTGCTGAACGCTCCGACCGCCTTGGTGGCTATGAATGTGTCGGTGTCCAGGTTGACAAGCACCACTGCTTCATATTCGTATGACAGCTGTCCTATGAGTTCCTCCGTGAGACGGGACTTCAGAAAGTCCGGATCTCCGGATACGAACTTGTCCGACGGAGCCAGCAGTGAGAGAAAACCGCGGCTGGACGGCAGACCTACAGAAGTCTCGTTGAAGCTCTTGGCGATCCCAACGGCGGATACGAGGAACGAGCGGATCAGATCGAATGGATCGCCCTGTCTGACAAGTCCGTTCCTGACTGCTTCACTGAGCTTCGCGCAGAGCACCGATGAGCTGAAGACGTCTCTGATCTGATCGAAGGAGTCGACCGGAGAATCCTTGCTCAGCAGCAGATCTGAGATGAACACGAAGGTGTCCGTCCTTTCGGCGGCGCCTTTTTTTATGTCGTTAACGATCGTGATCAGCATATCGTAAAGAGAGTCGCTCTCTTTGAATTTGGTCAGATACGTGGAGATGATATCGACGAAGACCTGCTTGTAGAGATTCTCCTTGCCGTTGAATCTCTGGGTTATCATGCCGTTGGACACGCCGGCATTGCCTGCGATGTTGATCAGCAGCGCTCTGGAGAAGCCCTTCGCTGCGAATTCCGCGAGGGCGCTGTCCAGTATCCTTCTGTTGCTTGCCGAACGCTGAGCTGCTTTCTTGTTGGCCATATCTTTCACCTCCATTATGCTAAAACAAATTTTAGCATAAAACCCGGCAAATAAAAACAGCAGGACACCGAATAATCGGTGCCCTGAATGTAAATATGTGTTAGGTCATTTCTTCATCAGGATGCCGGCAGCATCGTACGAGGTCTGTTCCGAGTGTGACAGATGCATGAGCATCTTTTTCTCAGCTTTGTCGGGATTCCTCTCCAGGATCGCGTCGATCAGCTCGGCATGTTCCCGGTTGCTGATCGCAAACACCCCGGGCATCCTGGATCCGAACAGCATCAGGCGGTAGCTGTTGCTGAAGATGCTGTCCATCATGCGGATTATATAAGAGTTACCGGTGCAGAAAACTATGTATCTGTGTAGTTTCTGGTCCGCCTCCAGCAGTGCGGAGATATCTGACCCGGGATCAGTGAATACTTCCCTCATGCCGGCCATGATGCTTTCGTCTGCAGTGAGCGCGGCTGTCCTTGCGGCATATGGCTCTACGATCTTTCTGGTGCTGATCATGGCGCTGAAAAGGTCGGAGGAGATGCCGAGGACCATGACGCCGTGGCGCGGAAGGACCTGTACCAGTTCCTCCTGTTCCAGCATCGACACCGCGTCGCGGACCGGAGTACGGCTTATCCCGAGCTCGTCCGCAATCGCGCTGACGTCAAGGAACGACATGGGCTCATATTCGCACATGAGTATCCTGTTCTTTATATATTCGTATGCTTTTGTCTTAAGGGATGCGGACATATCTTTCTGCAGAAGGACGCGTGTCCTTCCCTTTCCTAATCTTAAGTGCCGGAATAATATAACACCGCTGTTCCGCGGTTGACAATACCGGAGATCAGTCTTTGAGGTACTTATCCATCCAGGACGTGATCTCTCTCAGCCTTCTGATCCTGTGCGTCGGCTTGCCGCTTCTGGACAGCTCATGGTTCTCGCCTTTGTACAGACAGATCCTGGTCTCAGCTCCGTTGATCTTGAGCGCTGTGTAGAGCTGAAGCGCTTCCGGGAACGGGCAGCGGTAGTCTTCCGTGGAGTGGATGAACAGAGTTGGGGTCTTGGCCTTGTCCCAGAACTTGATAGGCGATCTGTCCCAGAACAGCTTGAGCGCCGCGTCGTCCAGCGGTATGCCGTTCTCATATGTGCAGTCGAAGGCATAATCCGAGTAGAAGAAATCGGCGTATCTGTTGGAGATGGATCTCTGGGACGCCGCGCATCTGAACCTGTCGGTGTGGGTGATGATCCAGTTGGTCATGTATCCGCCGTAGCTTCCGCCGGTGACGCCGATCTTTTCCGGATCTATCTGGGGATAGAGCTCGAGCGCTCTGTCAACGAATTTCATGATGTCGCCGTAGTCGGTGGAGCCGTAATGTTCGTTGTAGTCGGCGAAATCATTTCCGTATCCGTCTGAGCAGTGCGGGTTGCAGTAGATCACGAAATATCCTTCCGAAGCCCACAGCTGCATCTCATGGAAGAATATCTCGCCGTAAGACGACTTCGGTCCGCCGTGGATGTCGAGGATGCAGGGATACTTTTTATCCGGGTCGAAACCATACGGTTTGAGAGCCCATCCTTCCACTTCGTGCACATTGAAGATGGTGTATCTCTCGGGGTCGGCGACATATGTGTCTTCCAGCAGAGCCGTGTTGAGCGAGGTGACCGGGACGGCTTTTCCGTCTTCCACCCTGTACACCTCCTGCAGCTTCATGTCCTGCATGCTGATGATGTACAGATCGTCCCCTATGAATGTGAAATCGTCTATTGATCCTCTGAACGAACATACCCGTTCAAGGTCCTTACCGTTGAATGTCACCAGCAGCGTCCTGGCTTTTTCTGTGGTGAGGAAATACATGAGCCCGCCGTGCGGAGCCATGCCTTTTGTGGCACCGTACTTGCAGTCGGATCCGAGGGAGTTGAAGAACATCCACTCGGATTCCTTCACCATCACGAGTTTACCGTCACGGAACTCGTAGATGTTGGAACCGTCTATGAGCGCCTTTACGGAAGCCATAACGTACAGTTTCCCGTCCAGGAAGAAGATCCTCTTGAAGTAGAATTCCCTATCGTTTTTATAGAGCTTCGTCAGCTCATCGGTGCCGGCATCGTAGCAGTAGAGGTCGGAATATATCCCCTTGAAACTGTCGAAGTCGTTTCCGAGGAAGTAGACCCTGTCTCCGTTCACGGCGATGGATTCGGTGTCCATGGTGGCGGGACCGATCCTGCGGGGCTCAAAGGTCTCTCTGTCCAGAAGGAAGAGATTGTTCCTGTCGCCGTTGATGAAGCCCGCTCCGTTAAAGAAGAAGGGATACTCGTCAAGGACTATGTAGTCCTCGTTGTCCTTGAGCTCCTGCGCGTACGCGTCTCTTCCCGCCTTGTCGAGTTTGAAATAATCCGGACATCTCATGTTGACGGTGGCGGTAGTGAGATATGAAGTCTCATTGAACGTCTGGATCTTTCCTATACCGAGCGGCAGGACCGCTTTCTCGGTCACGGTGCCGTCTGTTCCGAGAACGGATATCCTGGTGGACATGCCTTCTTCGGCGGGCTCCTTGAGGAGGATCACGTCCTCCAGCACGTCGATATTCAAGCGTTTGCCGTTATCCAGAATTATCCTGTCCTCTCCCGCTGCAGGGTCAAGTTTATGGAGCTTCTGTTTATAACCGTTATTCTCCATATCCGTGTCTGTCTCAATGAACAGCAGATCTTTGCCGAAGCTCTCGAGCTTTGACAGGAATCTAACTTTGGTAAAGAAATCGATCCCGACTTTTTTCATTCTGTTTCTCCTAGATGATGCGTTCCGTGTTATAAACAGCGCCGCGCTGATTGACGTATGTCGTTCCGCGCGGCTTACAACAAAATATTTAACGAAGTAAAAAATATTTAGCGAAGCTCAGCCTATAAGATGGAAATTCTCCTGCCTTCCGGCCAGATAGTGTATCTGGCCGCCGGTGAACAGAATATCCGACTCAAGACCTATGCGAAGGGGTTTATCGCCCCACTCAGGCAGGTCGAAGCTGCAGTTGAGCTCCAGAGAATAAGCCGTGTCGCCGTACAGCGGATAAGTGCCGTTTCTCCCCTTTACGCCCTGCTGCTGGTCGAAAAGACCTATCGTCGGTCCCGCGGCATGTCCGTGGTATCCGATCGGATGGGTGTAGAGACAGGCATTGAGCCCTTCCGCTTTCGCCTGCTCGAGGGACATCGCCAGGATCTCGTTTCCCGATCTTCCCTCTTTAAAGTTGCCGGTCACTATGTCCTGGAAACGGTTGACGCCCATGAGGGCCTTTCTGAGGTATTCAGGCGCATCGTCCTCGCCGTATCTGAGGACATAGGCTACTTCCTGTGTGTCGGTGCAGAGTCCGAGATATCTGAAGCCCACGTCGCAGTGGAGCATATCGCCCTGACGGATGACCGTCTCACTGTAGAAGCTTCCCTCGCCTCGCCTTATGACGGATATGTCGAAGTCGAACCAGGGCTCCAGACCGAGGTCTATGCATTTCTGAAGCATGAAGTACTTGACGTCGAGGTTGGTGGTGACGCCGGGCACTACGACTCTGGATGAGAAGGCCTCGTCGATGATGCCGTGGGCGATCTGCATTATTCCGTTGTAGGCTTCCATCTCCTCTGCGGTCCTGGTCTCCAGCCAGCCGACGCAGACATCCTCGGCGGAGACTATCCTGTTCATCAGGTCCGCGCTGAAGCATGCTGTCATCTCGTCGTATATGACCTTGGACAGGCCGTCGGCGAAAGCGAAGTCGGAGGACATATCTAGACCGATCTTCTCCACCTCGTTCTCTCTGAGAAGCCTTGCCAGACATTCATACTGTGTCTCGGCCTTTGACGGGTCTTCGCACCAGATGGAATCCTTCTGGTTTATCCATACGGCCTCATAGTAGTCGTCAAGTCCCACACCGGGTCTGGTGATTGAATACCTCTTTACCTTATCGCCCTTGAGGATGAAGAGAAGTATCGTGAGCCTTCTGGCGGTGAACATCGCGCATGGAGTCAGAGACTTGAGGACAGGGTCCTCGTTGTACTCGTTGCACGCAACGACCCAGGAATCGATCCCGGATCTCTTCATCACTTTCGGAAGCACGGTATCGAGCCTGGTCCTAAGCCAGGAATCCATGACCTTTTCCCTCTCCCTGTACGGGAGGATCTTGGTTCTGAACTCGTCGGAATGAACTGTCTCCTTGATGAGACGGTCGCCTTTTGAAATCATATCAGTCTTCCAGTTTTGCCCACTCTCTTAGAGTGATCTCCTTGATCTCCTGGTACGCCCTCTCCGGGGAGTCGTTGGTGATCTGGTTGTTGAACAGAGGAGCTATCTCCATCTCCATCTTGGCCTTGTTGAGCCTGAGATGCTCGGATGCCGCGTCGTCGTTGTATTTCTCATGGATGAGCTGTTCAAGCTCCTCCATGCTGGTCGGCACCACGAAGAAGCAGACAGCCTCCGGGATGTTGAGCTTGAGGGGGCCGACGCCTGCGGCTTCGACCTCGACGAGTATGGCTTTGTCCTGCTTGAGCCAGAAGTCGATCTCGGATTTTAGGGTCCCGTAGTAGTATCCGTTGAACTCGGTGTACTCGTAGAGCGCCTTCTCCTTGACTGCCTTGGCGAAGTACTTGTAGTCGACGAAGTAATACTTCTCACCGTCGACTTCGTTCTCTTTCCTGGGGCGGGTGGTGATGGAAACCACGAATCTCAGATCGAGGTCCTTATCCTCGAGCAGAAGATCCCTGATCGCTCCCTTTCCGACTGAGCTCGCGCCGGAAAGGACAAGAACTCTTTTTGCCATTTCTATTTACACTCCTTAATCAAACCTGTGAGTACTCTGTAAGATCTGTCGAAGGATCCGAGATCCAGTCTTTCGTCGGGCGTGTGTATGTGCTCGTCGATCGGACCGTAGGTCACGATGTCCTCAAGACCCAGGGAATTGAAGAT
>JAFYZY010000063.1 GCA_017548485.1 Oscillospiraceae bacterium
ATATTCACATCATTTGACAGGAACACTCTCAAGAACTATGAGAACAGGAACAACGAGATCGGCCTGCCCGAGACCGTTTTCCGCATGGACGACGATACAAGGCTCGCGATCCTGGAGATGGGGATGAGCAGTCTGGGCGAGATAAGCAGACTGTCCAGATGCGGCAGACCTCATGCTGCCATCATCACTTACATCGGAGTCTCTCACATAGAGATGCTGGGCACCAGAGAGAACATCCTCAAAGCAAAACTGGAGATCACCGACGGCATGGACAGCGACGGATTCCTCGTGATCAACGGGGACGATCCGTATCTGACGGGAGCTGTCGATACCATACCCGTTCCCGTGGTGACGTTCGGAGTGGAAGACGGGGATTACGATGTTGCCGCAAGGGACATCTCGTGCAAGGGGTTTCCGTCCGAATTTACCATAGCCGATAAAGAATACGGCGAGTTCAGAGCAGTCATACCGTGCTCGGGGATAAATAACGTACAGGATGCGCTGGCTGCCTATGCGCTTGCGACGCGGCTCGGGTTCGATCCGGCAAGATGCGCTGCGGCGCTGTCGGATTATGAGCCGGCGGGAATGAGACAGCGCTTCCGCAAGGTGAGAGACATCACCGTTATAGAGGACTGCTACAACGCAGCTCCGGAGTCCATGGAAGCCGCGCTGAAGATCCTTTCGGATCTCAGCTGCGACAGACTGAGGATAGCCGTGCTTGGAGATATGCTGGAGCTCGGATCCGTCTCGGAAGATGCGCACCGCAGGACAGGCACCCTTGCAGGAAAGCTGGGGATCGACGCGGTGCTGTGCTACGGCGAGATGTCTAAACTCACCGCGGAGGCCGCCGAAGCCGCAGGATGTCCGCAGGTCAGGCATTTCGACGACAAGGATGAACTGGCGCGATATCTTCTGGATATCTCCGGTGCCGGAGATACCATCCTGTTCAAGGGATCCAGAGGAATGGCTCTGGAAGACATAATCAGGATATTTGACGGGGAGGAGAACTGACATGATCGTTCCCGTAATAGTCACTGCGGTCATCGCATTCCTCATCTCATGGCTGATGGGTTTCAAGCTCATTCCGTGGCTGAGAGCCATAAAGATGGGACAGGTCATTAATGAGATCGGACCGACATGGCACAAATACAAGGAAGGAACTCCCACCATGGGAGGACTTATGTTCATAGCAGGCACTGTGATAGCGTCAGCCTGCGGGTATACGGTCCTCGGACTCATGTCCGGAAAGTATTTCCACGATCCGTTCAGCGCTGAATGGAAGCGGCTGATCATCAACGCGGTGTGCTGCATGGCTTTTGCGCTGATCGGATTCGATGACGACTACCACAAGATACACAACCATCAGAATCTCGGGCTGACCGCGAAACAGAAGATCGCTCTGCAGATAGTTGTGACAGCTGCGTATCTAGCCGCGATGCGGATCTGGGGCGGTATCGATACCTCGATATGGCTTCCTGGGCTTGGCGATACTGATCTCGGGTTTTTCTACTATCCGCTGATGATGTTCTCGATAATCGGGATAGTCAATGCCGTCAATCTCACCGACGGAGTGGACGGACTTGCAGGGTCGGCCATTCTGGTCACTGCGGTCGGTTTCATGGCGATCTCTGTCATGCTGAACTGCCCCGGAAACCTGATCTTCTCGGCAGCTGTCGGAGCCGCGCTCATCGGTTTCCTCATCTGGAACTACAAGCCTGCCAAGGTGTTCATGGGAGATACAGGCTCCATGTTCCTCGGAGGGGCTGTCGTGGCGATGTCCTACGGATGCGGCAGAGAGCTGTTCATGCTCATATCCGGAGTGCTCTACGTGATCGAGGCTTTCTCCGTCATCATCCAGGTCTGCTATTTCAAACTGACTCACGGCAAACGGATCTTCAAGATGACACCGATACACCATCATTTTGAGATGAGCGGGTGGTCGGAGGAGAAGATCGTGTTCGTGTTCTCTCTGGTCTCTCTGGCAGGAAGTCTCCTGTCCATATGTCTCACCAGACTCAGCTGAGCGAAAGGAATTCACCGTAAAATGGCCGAAAAAGGGAAGAAAAACAATATCCCGAAGACAGACAGAGTGATGCTCGTTCTCGTGCTCATTCTGGTGCTGCTCGGCCTTATCATGATGTTTTCGGCCAGTTATGCCAATGCGCTCTACTATAAGAACGACGCGCTGTATTACATAAAGAAGCAGTCCAAATTCGCAGCGGTCGGACTGGTCATGATGATCATCATCTCCTATATCCCTTACACAATTCTTCACAGATTCGCGGGACTCATCTATCTCGGTGCGCTGGGACTTCTTGCTCTCACGCTGACCATGCCTGCGATAAACGACGCCAAGCGATGGATACTGTTCGGAGGATTCACGTTCCAGCCTTCCGAGGCGATGAAATTCGCCATCATAATACTGTTCGCCCACCTGATATCCGTGCGTCCTACCAGACTGGAATCTTTCTGGAAGGGATTCATGATGCATATGATCCTAATGGGCATTCCGGCAGTCATAATGCTGGGACAGCCTCATATATCGGGCATAATACAGCTGCTGATATTCGGCAGCGTCGTAATGCTGATTGGAGGGGCAAAGATACATCACTTCCTCATCGCCGGCACAGCCGGCGCTTCCGCACTGGGACTGGCGATCTGGAAACTAGAGAAGTTCAAGTATGCCCGCGACAGGATCGCGACGCTCATCAACGGCGGCGGCGGAGAGTCAGAGGGCTGGCAGATATACCAGGCACTGCTGGCGATAGGATCCGGAGGGTTCTTCGGACTCGGCCTCGGAAACTCGAGACAGAAGCAGCTCTATGTTCCGGAGCCCCAGAACGACTTCATACTCTCGATAATCTGCGAAGAGATAGGATTCATGGGAGTATTCATCATCATCTTCCTCTTCGTGATGTTCTTCCTGAGAGGTATAAACATCGCGATGAAGGCCAAGGACAGGTTCGGTACGCTGCTTGTGGCGGGAGTGATCTCGCAGATAGCCACGCAGACTATCCTCAACATAGGCGTCGTCACGGCGTCCATACCGAACACGGGCATAAGCCTTCCTTTCTTCAGTCAGGGAGGTACTTCGATACTTCTGCTGCTGTGCGCAGTGGGAGTCGTCCTTTCGGTCGCAAGATACAGCAATACCGTTGACGGGAATGAGACTGAGGCTGAGACGGAGGACAGCGAAGAATGAGAGCCGTAATAGCCGCAGGCGGAACTGCCGGGCATGTCAATCCTGCGCTGGCGATAGCCGACGAGATAGTCAGAATGGAACCGGGCTCCGAGATCAGGTTCATGGGAAGGGAAGACGGCATGGAGAACCGTCTGGTGACTTCGCGCGGATATGAGCTCGTGCCTATCGACGTCTGGGGATTCATGCGCAGCTTCAAATGGGAAGATATCCTGTTCAACCTCAATTCCCTCAGACTGATAGTCAAATCCAGCATCGAGGCGAGAAGATTCCTCAAAGACTTCAAACCAGATGTAGTGATCGGATGCGGGGGATATGTCAGTGGTCCGGTGGTCATGCAGGCTTCGAGACTTGGCATAAAGACCGCCATCCATGAGCAGAATTCATTCCCGGGAGTCACCACCAGGATACTTTCCAAAAGAGTGGATCTGATACTGGCTCCCAATGAAGACGCAAAGAACAAGATAGGAAAGCCCGGGAAGACCGTCATAGTTGGCAACCCGGTCTCTTCAAAGATAATCTCCGCGGACAGGGAGGAAGCCAGAGAGCGTCTCGGGATCGGAGACAGGACCTGCATTCTGTCCTTCGGAGGATCGCTGGGCGCCAAGGTCATAAACGATCTGGTTGCAAGGATGTTCAAACTGTGCAAGGGCAGAGACGATATCTTTTTCATCCACGCCACGGGCGGATATGATACCGAGACGTTTCCTGCGGAACTGCAGGAAGAGGGAGTGAGTCTTGACGATCTTCCCTGCAGGGTAAGCACATATATAGACGATATGCCGGACTGCCTCGCGGCGTCCGATCTTGTGGTGTCCAGGAGCGGAGCGATAACGATAAGTGAGCTCGCCGTATCGGGGAGAGCTTCGTATCTGATCCCGTCTCCGCATGTGGCGGAGAACCATCAGTACTACAACGCGCTGACACTGTCCAGCAGAGGCGCGGCAGTGCTGGAGGAAGAGAAGGACATGGTCCCGGACAGGACCGCAGAAGCGATCATAGCTCTGGCTGAAGATAAGGACAGACTCGCAGAAATGGCCAGGGCGGCGAAAGAGATCGCAGCGCCTGATTCCGCACGTGAGATCTACATTCATATCAAAAACTTACTGAAAGGCTGAATCCGTTTGGCAGATACCGGTTCAAAAAGAAGAAAGAGAAGGAAGACCGCCGCTGTATACATCAGAAGGCGGATCACTGCTATACTCATATTTATCGCGATAGTCACCGGTATAGTCCTTTCGCTGACTGTTTTCTTCAACATAGAGAACATCGAGGTGAAGGGAAAACTGGAGATATATACAAAGCAGGAGGTCTCCAACGCGTCGGGGCTCAGAAAGGGAGACAACATATTCCGTTTCTCCGCCTACAACACGAAGAACCGCATTATTCATGACCTTCCGTATATCTCCGATGTAGTGATCAAGAGGATACTCCCGTCCACGGTGACCATATCCGTCAAAGAGGCAGACAACGCTCTGGTCATGGTATGCCAGGGCAGCTACCTGATTCTTACGCAGGATCTCAAGATCATCAATTCTCTCAGTTCCTATTCGGGAAAATCGCTCATGATATACGGAGTGGAACCGCTGAGCATGAAGTCCGGAGAGATGCTCACCTCCGAGAATGAAGCTTCCGTGAAGAACCTCAGGGACATGGTCGGATATCTCGCGGAACTGGACCTTCTGTCCGATGCGACCGCTATCAATTCATCCGACAGACTGGACCTTGCACTGCTCATGAAAGGGAGGATCCTGGTGAAGTTCGGAACATCCGGGGATCTGGAGCGCAAGTTCCTGATGCTGGCGGAGATGATTCACAACCAGCTCTCGGACGAAGACATGGGCATACTCGACCTTTCTGTCAGCGGCAAAGCCACATTTGCACCAAGAGACGATACAGCACTTGCGGCGGCAGTGAGCGACTCCATGTACGGGATCAAGATCACTCCGCCGGAACCCGCACCGGAGGAAACAGCGGAAGAAGAACCTGCCGGCGAATAAATAATCTTATTTTCTGCTATATATCGTAATTTGAGAAAAAAGAAGTTATAATATATTATCCGTTTGTATAAATAAACGTTGTTCCGCAGAGATCGGGACAGCGAGTTTGTCTATATTTTGTGTCGAGGAGGCTTAGTCCAAAAAGATGAACTTCAGACTAGATGATGAGACCCAGTACACCACTAACATCAAAGTCGTAGGTGTCGGCGGAGGCGGCGGAAACGCAGTTAACCGCATGTCTGATGCCGGGATCCAGGGCGTCGAACTTATCGCGATGAATACCGACAGCCAGATCCTTAAGTACAGCAAAGCCACATACAAGCTTCAGATAGGGGACAAGCTGACTCACGGACTGGGAGCCGGCGGCGATCCCGAGAAGGGCAAGCGCGCAGCCGATGAGAGCCGCGAAGAGATCGCAGCCGCTCTGAAAGGCGCCAACATGGTATTCGTTACCGCAGGAATGGGCGGCGGTACCGGAACAGGAGCAGCTCCCGTGGTCGCCGAGATCGCGAAAGAGCAGGGCATCCTCACTGTAGCCATAGTCACGAAGCCTTTCTCCTTCGAAGGAAGAAGAAAGATGCGTCTCGCTGAAGACGGACTCGCAGAGCTCCGTCAGCACGTTGACTCCCTTATCGTAATTCCCAACGACAGACTTAAGCTCCTTGAGACTGACGAGCCGATCACGCTCAAGAACGCGTTCTATATGGCTGACAACGTCCTGCGCCAGGGCGTGCAGTGCATCTCCGAGGCCATCAACGTGCCCGGACTCATCAACCTCGACTTCGCAGACGTTGAATCCGTCATGAAGAATATGGGATATGCCCATATGGGCGTCGGCAGAGCATCCGGCAAGGACAAAGCCCGCGTTGCAGCCTCAATGGCGATCGACAGTCCTCTCCTCGAGACCAAGATCGATGGCTGTAAAGGAATTATCCTTAACATCACTGCTTCGGCCGATATAGACCTGAATGACGTGGAACTCGCTGCCAATATGTTCAAGGAAGCGGCGGATCCCGACGCCAACATCATCTGGGGCGTCGCATTCAATGATGACATGGATGACGAGATGTCCATTACCGCGATCGCGGCAGGATTTGATGAGCCTGTTCTCGCTGAGCCCGTCGTAAAGACACAGCCTGAACCCGCACCCGCTCCGGAACCGGCACCGGAACCGGAACCCGCTCCGGCGCCTGTAGAGCCTCAGCCCGAGCCGAAGCCGGAAAGGACTCCCGAGACCGAGTGGGACATCTGGCTCAGAGATTTCAGCGCAAAGAGCGAGAAGATGGGATTCGGAACGTCAGACATAAGCAAGAAGCCTCTTGCCGATTTCACATCCGATCTGTCCGATCTCCTTGATCTCGACAAGCAGAACGACGAGGACTGATCACAGTCCCCGGCGGATCATGAACGGATGAGGTCACTGAAATGGCTCACGGCGGAAACGACAATGGCGTGATGTACCATACAGGTCTGAAGGAATCGGACCTGAAAGGGGCTAGATATGCCATTCTGCCGGGAGATCCGTTCAGAGTACCGAAGATCGCAGCCCTGGCAGATTCTTCAGAAGAGCTGACATGGAGCCGCGAATACCGGTCAGCCCTGGCCACCATTTCGGGGGAACCCGTTCTGGTGATCAGCCACGGTATCGGAGGACCTTCCACAGCTATCGCGGTGGAGGAACTGTACCAGATCGGTATAAGGAATTTTATACGAATCGGAACCAGCGGCGGCATGCAGATGGATGTCAAAGCCGGTGACGTAGTAGTTATCAATGCTGCCATCCGTGCAGAAGGAACGAGCAGGGAATATCTTCCCATAGAGTTCCCGGCGGTGGCAGATCTGGATATCACAGTAGCGCTCCGGGACGCTGCAAAGGAACTTGCCCCGGACAGCTACCATGTCGGTATCGCCCAATGCAAAGACTCCTATTTCGGACAGCACAGTCCCGAAAGGATGCCCGTCTCCTATGAACTTCAGAACAGGTGGCAGGCATGGATCAGAGGCGGTGCTCTCGTTTCCGAGATGGAGTCTGCCGCTCTATTCACAGTGTGTTCTTCACTGCACTGCAAAGCAGGTGCAGTGATGTTGTGCGTCTGGAATCAGGAGAGGGAGGCCGCAGGCCTTCCCCAGGACACGGAGCATGACACTGAACTGGCGATAAGGGTGGCGATCGAAGGCGTCAGACGCCTCATCGCATCCGGCGCAGACCGGCACTGAAAGGGAAAGTTATGGCATCTCCTAAAGACAGTAATGACAGCTACGTGAAGAGAAACGCGATGTCGAACGTTACAGCGGGCGGGAAGAAAGTATTCCGCACTGCAGTTTTCGGGTACAACAAAGGAGCGGTCAATGACTACATCGACCGCCTCTATTCAGAGTACTCCGAAGGAGAGAAGGCTCTGACATCGGAGATAGCAAAGCTTCGCGAAGTCAACTCAGAACTGCAGAAAAAGAGCACGGATGTCGATACCAGGTTCGAGGAAGTAAGAGCTCAGGTAACATCCGAGCTGGCATTCGTGTCCGAGTTCCACGATCAGGAAGACGAATACAACCGCATGATCGAAGAACTCAGGAAAGAGACAAATTCTCTTCAGGAAAAGGTGAAAGCCGGAGACGAACTCAATTCGTCGCTTCTGCAGAGACTTGAATCCTCCATCAACCGCGCGGATGATCTTCAGAGCAGGCTCGATGCCAAGAACGAGGAACTGAACGTTCTCAGGAAAGACAAGGATTTCACAGGCAGTTTTACTGTAGCGCCTCCCGAAAACGTAGCTACGGATCTGTTGAACGACAAGATCGCCGAACTGACCGATATGATACAGGATCTCCAGAGAGCCTCCGAGTCCATGGAGACCAATCTGAATGAAGAACTTCTGAGGCTCCGCGAGGATCATTCCGCCTGTGCGGAGCGCATAGAGGATGCTCTTGCGCGCAACAGCGAAGAGATGCAGGCACACTACGAGAGAATGCTGGAGCAGCGCGACAGCGATCTTGAGGAAGCACTCCGTCAGAGCAGCGATCTCAGCGCGGAGAGGGCTGATCTTATCGCGCAGAGAGACATCGCGATCGCCAGGAACAACGAAAAGATGCAGGAGCACTTCGACTCCATGCTCAGAAAGTATGAGAAGGAGTACTCCGACCTGCAGCAGAAGAATGCGGAACTTGCGGCCGAACAGGAGAAGATCAGGGCAGAGCGCGACAGGGAGATCGCCAGAAACAACGACAAGATGCTGGCGCATTACAACGATATGCTCATCCGGCAGGAGCGGAAGTCATCTGAACTTCAGCAGGAGATCATCAGGCTGAAGGAAGAGGCTGACAGAGCCATCGCCGACAGGGATGCCGCTGTGGCCAGGTCCATTGCGGAAAGAGATACCGCTATCGCAGGAAACAACGAGAAGATGCAGGCTCATTATGAGCAGATGCTTCAGAAATACGAATTTGAGCTGTCCGAAGCGCGCCGTTTGAGCAGCGATCTCAGCGATGAGATGCAGGCTCGCTTCGATGCCATGCTGAAGCAGCATGAGGAAGAACTTGAAGAAGCGCGTGTCCAGAGCAGCGATCTCAGTGAGGAGAGAGCCGCGCTGATCGCACAGAGAGACAACGCGATAGCCAGAAACAACGAGAAGATGCAGGCTCATTATGAGCGGATGCTTCAGAAATACGAATATGAATTGTCCGAGGCTCGCCGTCAGAGCAGCGACCTCGGCGATGAGATGCAGGCTCGCTTCGACGCCATGCTGAAGCAGCATGAGGAAGAACTTGAAGAAGCGCGTGTCCAGAGCAGCGATCTCAGTGAGGAGAGAGCCGCGCTGATCGCACAGAGAGACAAC
>JAFYZY010000064.1 GCA_017548485.1 Oscillospiraceae bacterium
AGGCTGCAGGCCCTGCTCCATCATGAACGGCTTCGGCGGCGCCGGAGCTTTCTCGGACGGCAAGTACAACATAACCAACGATTTCGGCGGCACACTTCATGAGTACATCGGCAAGACAAGGCTCTGCAGCTCATGAACTACGTCGACGGCGTCAACATGTCTCACGGCGGAGAGGGCACAAAACTCTACACTACGGCCCGTTCCGATTTCAAGAGAAAGTGTCTTGAGAACGATCTGCACCTGCTGGACGCCTCGGTAAGGCACCTCGGGACCGATATTAACTATGTCGTGCTGGAGAACCTCTTCAGCGAGCTTCAGGACAGGGTCGATTTCAGATTCCTGACGCCGGCTCTGACCGTGGAGAAACTTGATGACGGATACAGGGTAGTCACCGAAAAAGAGAACTTCGACTGCAGATACTGTGTCATCTCTGCCGGAAGATCCGGAAGCAAATGGATGGAGACCGTATGCAGCGAACTTGACATCTCCACGAAGAGCAACAGGGTGGATATCGGCGTCAGAGTCGAACTGCCTGCTTCCGTCTTCTCCCACATAACGGATGAGCTTTACGAGAGCAAGATAGTATACAGGACTCATGGATACAACGACCTGGTCAGGACCTTCTGCATGAATCCCCGCGGCATCGTCGTCAACGAGAACACCAACGGGATCGTGACTGTCAACGGCCACAGCTACGAGGACCCCTCCAGACAGACCGACAACACCAACTTCGCCCTGCTGGTGGCGAAACACTTCTCGGAGCCATTCAAGGACAGCAACGGCTACGGCGAGAGCATAGCGAGGCTCAGCAACATGCTGGGCGGGGGAGTCATGATCCAGAGGTTCGGCGATCTCATAGCCGGACGCAGGAGCACAAAGGAGAGGATCGGCGAATCCTTCGTAGTGCCGACGCTGGAAGCCACTCCCGGAGACCTCAGTCTCGTCATGCCGAAGCGCATACTGGACGGCATCATCGAGATGATCTACGCCCTGGACAAGATCGCTCCCGGAACCGCTAACTACGACACGCTGCTGTACGGAGTGGAAGTGAAATTCTACAACATGGAAGTCGCTGTGGATGAGAACCTGATGACCTCTTTCAAAGACCTCTTCGTGATAGGGGACTGCTCGGGCATAACCCATTCGCTGTCCCACGCCTCCGCGAGCGGTGTGCATGTGGCGAGATACATAGCATCTCTCAGCTGAGTACTCTATACATACGGCAAGACCTCCGGGAGTTCCGGAGGTCTTGATCATTATTATGCATATCAGGTGTAATCCTTGTAGTACAGTTCCTCTGTGGCCAGGGCGAACTTCGTCACTGAGAACAGGCAGTCCTTCGGGTAGATATAGAACGTATCGGTCAGAGTATTGAGGTCCACGCAGTCTCCGTACTTCCCGAGATATTCGTATTCGATATGGCAGGAATAAAGCGACCTGACAGGCCATACCTGTTCGTAATCTTCGCCTTTGTAGTTACCTTTGAGCCTGAACCCGTTCATGTCATGAGTCAGCTCCGCTTCGCCCAGATCGATATATCCGTCCGCGTTGGGGAGAGCGTCGACCCTGGCCTTGCAGGTAAAGGAATATGTGCCGTCCTCGACTTCTTTCCTCACGTTGAGGCGCTCCCACTCGTACCAGTCGGGGATGTGGCTGAACTCCGTTTCTCCGTCCAGAGCCTCGAGCTCGCTGTACTCGTTCACATGCCACTGCTTTCCGCAGGCGTCGCATCTCAGCTCCGTTCCGGAGGAGGACATCCTGTACTCGGTCCCGCAGTGAGGGCACTGATACAGCACCTTGTGCAGACCTTCCGCTCTCTTCGGGTAGGTGATGCGGATGCCTTTCTCCTTCTGCCAGGTGAAGTCATCGTACCTGAACTCCTCCTGAATGCGGGAGAAGATCTCCTCCGCTGAGGCCTTCTCCACCTCGTCGGCGGTGAACAGGCATTTCATCTCAGCTTCGGTGCCTTTGACATTGTGGTCGGGAAGGTTGTAGAAAGGGGAGTTGACGTGGTGTCCGTGGCACATCAGCGTGACCACCGGCACCTTGAGGAACTTGGCGAGCTTCCCGAGGGAATCGGGCAGCACCGCGGTGGTGCCGCACAGGGAGTATCTCGCTTCAGGATATATCGCGGCGATGTCTCCGGCATCCACTACTCTCTTGAGCTGCCTTATGAGCAGGATGTCGTTGGTGAACTTGCGCTTGCAGATGCAGCCGATGAATCTCAGCAGCCACTCCCTCTTTAGGAAACCGTCGATGGCGACGACGTAGTTGACGCGGTGGGGAAAGGTCGCTCTCGTGGAGACCTTGAAGTCCATGAACGCGTTGTGGTTGCACAGCAGCAGATACGGGGGCTTAATGCCCTCCATGCGGGTCTTCGTGAGATGGTTCCTGTGCTTGATGAGATCCGGCGCGCACAGCGTCCAGATGAGAGGCCTGAGGTGCATCCTCATGGGCTTCTTGGACATATCGAAACGCTTGACATCGTCCAGCATTTGAGCGTTCCTCCGCAGGCATTTTCGACTATTATACGACAAGAAAAGCGCGAAGCAAATGCTCCGCGCTCTCTTTATAAGAACTGTTTATTTGAACAGTCTCATCATGTAATCTCTGGCGCTGTATCTCCAGACGTCCCACTCGTGGTATCCGGGGTAGCAGGCATATTCGAAGTTGTATCCCTTGTCGATCAGTTCCTGCACCTGGGGCTCGGTGTATTTGTGTCTGGGATCGTCGGTGCCGCAGGTGATGAAGGTGACCTTCATGGTGCTGTTGTAATGCTCGGGGGAAGCGAAAAGCTCATCGTAGCGGGGGCCTGCGGAGGCCTGGAGCGTGCCGTTGGGGAGCAGCAGGAATCCGCCCTGTACGGTGGTCAGACCGGCGACCGAGAATCCGCCGCCGCAGCTGAACTGTCCGAGGTTGGCGAAGCATTCCGGATGGCCGTGGGCGATCTGCCTGGCCATGGAGCCGCCTGCGGAGAGTCCCGCCATGGCTCTGTATTCTCTGTCCGCTATGGTGCGGTATTTGCCGTCGATGAAAGGAACTATCTCGCTGCACATGACATCCGGGAATCCCTTGTCCACGAAAGTGCCGTCTTCCAGTTCCTTGGGTGCAGCGAAACTGCTGGCGACGATGATCATCTCCTCGCATTTGCCTTCGGCGATGAGGTTGTCGGCGATATAGTTGAGCTTGCCCTGCCAGAACCAGCCTGTCTCGTTCTCTCCGCCGCCGTGCAGGATGTGCATCACGGGGTATCTCTTGCCGCTCGTTTCGTATCCGTAGGGCGTGTAGACCCAGAGGTTCCTGTATCTGCCGGTGGACTCGCTCTTGAGGAGCTCCATGTGGATGGTGCCGTGAGGCACGTCGTTGAGCAGGTAGAACTCCGAATCCTCGTCCGGGACCTCGAAATAGTTCATGACGTAAGAACAGCCGAATCCGAAGGGGAGCACCGGGCTGTAGGTCATGACGCCGTCCTGGATGAACACGCAGTAGTGGAATCCGGACCTTACCTCGTCGAGGACGATCTTCCAGTATCCGTCATCCTGCTTCTCCATGTCGTATCTGCCCTGCATGGATCCGCCGATTCCCGCGATCTCCACTCTCTTCGCGTCGGGAGCGAAGAAGGTGACTTCCGCTCTGCCGTTGTCGAGGATGGTGACTCCGGGAACTCTCTTGAAGGGAACGCCGCTTCCGCTGAAGCCGGGGGAGGGCATGACTACCTTTGAGCCGGCAGCGGGATCGATGGGGCTCTGGGAAGTGGGCACTGTCATTCCTCTCTGAACGTAATCGAAGTTCAGGATATGGGAATTCAGCGCCTGATTGTCTCTGATCTCTTTCTTCATTGTTGATCTCTCCGTTTATGTTTATTTATTTGGTTCTTTAATTAGATTTTAGTTAATCGGAAGGCAGACAGTCAACAAAAAAGAGGCGGCAGACACGCTGCCGCCTCTAAAATTGCTGTAAAGTATTTTCACTTCATACCCCAGATCCTGTCGCAGTATTCCTTCACGGACCTGTCGGAGGAGAAGAATCCGGAGTTCGCTATGTTCACCAGAGACATCCTGTTGAATCTGTCCCTGTCGGTGAATACTTCAGAGACCTTCTTCTGCGCATCAGAGTAGCTCTGGAAGTCTGCTACGGTCATATACTGGTCCGCCCATCCGCTGTCGTTGAACAGGGAGTTCATGATGCCGTCGAATCTCTCGCCGAGGACGCCGTAGGTGAGCATGTCCAGCGCTCTGTCCAGTTCGGGCGTGAGATATTTTCTGGGATCGTAGCCCTTTTTCCTGAGCTCGTCTACCTCTTCCGTGGTCATGCCGAACAGGAAGATGTTGTCCTCTCCGACCTGTTCCAGGATCTCCACGTTCGCACCGTCCAGAGTGCCGAGGGTGACTGCGCCGTTGAGCATCAGTTTCATGTTGCTGGTGCCGGATGCCTCCTTGCCGGCGTTGGAGATCTGCTCTGAGATGTTCGCGGCGGGGATGATGATCTCCGCGAGGGAGACCTTGTAGTCCTCCAGGAACACGACCTTGAGCTTGTCCCTGACCTCCGGGTCGGAGTTGACGAAGTTGGAGATGCAGACGATGAGCTTTATGATCTCCTTGGCGAGGGTATAACCCGCTGACGCCTTTGCCGCGAACACGAAGGTCCTCGGAACGAAGTCCTTGTTGGGATCATCCTTTATCTCATTGTACATCTTCAGGATGTTGAGCGCGTTGAGCAGCTGCCTCTTGTACTCGTGCAGCCTCTTGACCTGCACGTCGAACATGGAGGACGGATCTACGATGAGGCCGTTGTGCCTGGCGATATATCTCGCAAGCCTGGTCTTGTTGCTCAGCTTTATCTCTTCCAGTCTGTCGAGAACGGTCTTGTCGTCGGCATACTTCATCAGCTTCTCGAGCTCGTTGGCGTCCTTCATGAATCCGTCGCCGATGAGCTCCTTGAGGTAGTTCGTCAGAAGGGGATTGGCCTGTCCGAGCCATCTCCTGTAGGCGATGCCGTTGGTGACGCTTGTGAACTTGGAGTTGTCCATGGCGTAGTAGTCGTGGAACACGTCCTTCACCAGTATGTCCGTGTGGAGCCTGGACACGCCGTTGGTCATGTGGCAGCAGGCGAGGCAGAGATTAGCCATCCTGACTTCGCCGCCGGAAATGACCTGCATGTACTCCCACTTTCCGGGATCGTTGGGGTAGAAGACCGTGATCTTCTCCATAAGTCTGCGGTTGATCTCCTTGACTATGGAGTAGAGCCTGGGAAGCAGCGACTGGAACAGGTCGCAGGGCCAGTGCTCAAGAGCTTCGGCCATGACCGTGTGGTTGGTATAGGAGAGGGTCCTGCAGGTGAGGTCCCAGGCCTCGTCCCAGCCGAGTCCGCACTCGTCCATAAGCAGTCTCATGAGCTCCGGCACGCAGAGGGCCGGGTGAGTGTCGTTGATATGTATCGCCACCTTGTCGGGCAGATTGTCCAGTGTCTTGTACTGGCGCAGATGCTCCGTCAGGATGCTCTGCAGGGAAGCCGACACGAAGAAGTACTGTTGCTGCAGCCTGAGCTTCTTTCCCGCGATATGGTCGTCGGACGGATAGAGCACCTTTGAGATGATCTGGGCCTTGTTGCTCTCCAGCATGGCGCTCTCGTAGTCGCCCTTGGCGAAGGCAGCCATGTCGAAGGATTGGGGCTTGCTGGCGCTCCAGAGCACCAGCCTGTTGACCGTCTTGGTGTCATAACCCGTTATGTACAGGTCATAGGGGACCGCCTGGACGGAGTCGTATCCGGAGTTCACGACCTTGAATATGCCGTTGTCGAACCACTCGTGGACCTCTCCGCCGAATCTCACCTCGACGGCGTCCTCTTCGCGCTTCCTGAGCCATACCTCTCCGTCGGAGAGCCAGTTGTCGGGGAACTCCACCTGCCAGCCGTCGATGATCCTCTGGCGGAAGATGCCGAATTCATAGAGGATGGAGAATCCCGTGACGGGATAGTCCATGGTCGTGGCCGCGTCCATGTAGCAGGAGGCGAGACGTCCGAGGCCGCCGTTGCCGAGGCCCGCGTCATGCTCGTATTCAACTACGTCGTCCAGATCCAGGTTATGTTTCTTCAGGATCTCCCTGGCGTCTTCCAGCAGTCCGCAGTTGAACAGGTTGTTGTACAGCGATGTTCCCACGAGGAACTCCATGGAGAGGTAGTAGGCCTGCTTGCGGCCCTCCTTCGCTACCTTTTCCCTGAATTCCTGGTTGAATCTGTCGATGCCCTCGCGCACGGCGGTCGCCAGGACCCTGTAGGCCTGCTTGGGAGCCACCTCATCGAGCGTGCATCCGCACAGATGCATGCATATATCTTCAAGTACTAGTTCGTTGTGTGGATCGTACACTTCAGTTCTCCTTGTGAATATTTATAGCAATTCCAGGAGATTATACCATAACCTCCGTCACTGAGGATACAGAAAATAGCGGCGCGGCGGCCCCTGAATATATGCTGATTGACATTCAGCTTTTACCGAATGGTAACGATTTGCCCCGCAGGGACGCAATAGGGAAGGATTTCACGGAAAATTCACTATTTTTGAGAGCGTATTTCGCGGATAAATACATTATTGTGCCTTAACTTTTGTGTTATAATCCTCACAGTGAGAGTTAAGGTCTGCGACCTTATTCAATATTTATTCAGCAAAGGAGAATTACTATGGGTCTTATTAGTGCTGCATTGAGTGCTGCAACATCCACTCTGTCCCAGCAGTGGAAAGAGTACTTTTACTGTGAATCTCTCCCTTATGACGTCCTGGCCGTAAGAGGCAGGAAGCGCCAGTCGGGTCTGTCCAGTAACGGTGACGATAACATCATCTCCAGCGGCTCGGTCATCGCAGTTGCTGATGGCCAGTGCATGCTCATCGTGGACCAGGGAAAGGTCGTGGAGTTCTGCGCGGAGCCCGGTGAGTTCGTCTATGACAGCTCCACAGAGCCCTCCTTCTTCGGAGGCGGCAGCTTCGGGGACAACATCAAGGAGATGTTCCTGCACATGGGCAAGTCCTTCACCTTCGGCGGTGAGACCCCCAAGGATCAGCGCGTATACTACATCAACACCAAGGAGATCATCGGCAACAAGTACGGCACCCCCACAAAGGTCCCGTTCCTCGTGATCGATCCCAACATCAACCTCAGGATGAACGTATCCGTCAGCTGCTTCGGCGAGTACAGCTACAAGATCACCAACCCGATCCTGTTCTACACCAACGTATGCAACAACTTCTCCGGGACATTCACCCGCGACAAGATCGACAGCCAGCTCAAGAGCGAGCTCCTCAGCGCGCTGCAGCCCGCCTTCGCAAAGGTATCGGCTCAGGGCATCGAGTACAGCCAGCTGCCCGCATACACCACACAGCTCGGAGACGCCCTCAAGGCTGAGCTCTCCCAGAAGTGGGCCGAGTTCCGCGGCATCGAGCTCATCAACATCGGCGTATCCAGCATCAAGGCCGACGAGGCCGACGAAGCCATGATCAAGGAACTGCAGCGCAACGCTGTGTTCAAGGATCCTTCCATGGCGGCCGCACAGTGGGTAGGCGCTTCTTCCAACGCCATCCAGAGCGCAGCAAAGAACGAAGCCGGCACCAACGTTGGCTTCATGGGATACAACATGGTCAACCAGGCAGCAGGCGTCAATCCCGCCCAGCTGTTCGGCATGCAGACCGCCGCTCCCGCTCCCGCGGCGCCGGCGCCCGCAGCCGCTCCCGTACAGGGCTGGACCTGCACCAGCTGCGGCACCCTCAACCAGGGCAAGTTCTGCACCAACTGCGGAACCGCCAAGCCCGAGGATGCTCCTCAGTACAGATGCAACAACTGCGGATGGGTACCGTCCGATCCCAACAATCTGCCCAAGTTCTGCCCGAACTGCGGCGATCCCTTCAACGAGGAAGACATCGTAAGATAATCCCAATGACATGCTGCCCTGTCCGGGAAGGGCAGGGCAGCTTCTGAACATGGAGGACACTCATGGGTCTTTTTGACAAGAAATACTGCAGCATCTGCGGTGAGAAGATCGGTCTGCTCGGAAACAGGAAGCTTGAGGACGGCAACCTCTGCAAGAACTGCGCCGCCAAGCTCTCACCCTGGTTCTCTGAGAGGCGCTCTTCCACAGTGGAGCAGATCAGACAGCAGCTCGAGTACCGCGAGGCCAACAAGGCGAAAGTAGCCGCTTTCCACGTCACCAGGACTCTCGGAGACAGGGTCAAGGTCCTGTTCGACGAGGACGCCAGGAAGTTCATGGTCACATCGGCCAGCAGCCTTCAGAACGCAAATCCCGACGTCATGGATTTCTCCGACGTGACCGGATGCTCCTTCAAGATCGACGAGGACAAGACCGAGATCATGAGGCAGCTCCCCGACGGCAAGGAAGAGAGCTATATGCCCAAGCGCTATGAGTACGACTACGACTTCTATGTCACGATCAACGTGAACAACCCGTACTTCAACGAGATCGAGTTCCAGCTCAACGACGGCAGCGTCGACGACAAGAACAGTCCCGAGTACAGGTCATATGAGGAGATGTGCACCGAGATCAGGGAGACTCTCCTGCAGGTAAGGAAAGACGTGCGCGACAGCGTCGAGTCACAGAAGAAGACAGTGGTCTGCCCGTTCTGCGGAGCTACCACGACACCCACTGCAAACGGTACATGCGAGTTCTGCGGCGGTGCGCTCAACTGAACTGAAACTTATACCGCAACCGTGGCAGAGAGCGTAAAGACCTCTGCCACATTTTTAAGCCGAAAGGATACTGTTTGACCTATGGCGACACAGGTAACTAACTATCAGTGCCCTAACTGCGGGGGACCGCTCAGGTTCTCCAGCGAGAAGCAGGTGCTGGTCTGTGATTACTGCGGATCGGAATTCACGCCAAAGCAGGTGGAGGATTTCTACGCCGAAAAGGACGCCGCGGCTTCTCAGGCACTGGACGAGCTGGAGGAACAGCTCGAGACGAATCCGGAAGAGATAAAGACCGAATGGGAGTATTCGGGCAGCGAGTGGAGCGAGAACATGCGCGTCTACAACTGCCCGTCCTGCGGCGCGCAGATAATGTGCGACGAACACACTGCCGCGACCAGCTGCCCCTACTGCGGGAACCCCTCCATCGTCGCGGGCAACTTCAGCGGCGGCTTCAGACCCGACTACTGCATTCCTTTCAAACTCGATAAGGATGCCGCGGTAAGGGCCCTGAAAAACTACTACAGGGGAAAGATCTTCCTGCCCAGAGCCTTCACGGACGAGAACCACATCGAGGAGATCAAGGGCGTTTACGTCCCGTTCTGGCTCTATGACGGCGACGTGGAGGCGGACGTCAGCTATTACGCCACCAGGAGCCGCAGCTGGGTGGAAGGCGACTACAGGGTCACGAGGACCGACCACTATAAGCTGCTGAGGGACGGCAACGTCTCCTTCGTGCGCATACCGGTGGACGGCTCTTCCAAGATGCCCGATGAGCATATGGATGCGATCGAGCCCTTTGACTACAGCGAGCTCAAGCCTTTCTCCACCGCCTATATGCCGGGATATCTGGCTGACAAATACGACGTGGACTCCAAGCAGAGCATGCCCAGAGCCACGGGAAGGGCACAGAGGAGCGCTCTCAACGCCATGACTGCCACTACCGGCGGATATGACGGAGTCTCCGTGGCGTCCAGCAGGTACCGTCTCAGCAACGGCAGCGTGAGATACGCCTTCCTTCCCGTATGGGTCCTCAGCACCAAATACAAGGACCAGAACTACCTGTTCACCATGAACGGGCAGACCGGCAAGCTCGTCGGAGATCTCCCCGTGTCCAAGGGCAAATTCTTCGGCACGTTCATCGGCATCGCCGCCGCGCTGTTCGCGGTCGGATATGCCCTGATGACATTCGCGATGTGATGAGGTAATGAAGATGAAAAGACTTTTATGCCTCCTTCTAGCTTTATTGCTTCTGTCGCTCCCGTTCGCGGCTGTCCATGCCGAGAACGAGATGTCCGAATACTGCGTCTATGACGTATCGGATATCCTGGAAGTTGATTCCTGGAACGATCTCGAACAGAGAGCCATGCAGCTGAGCGACCAGTACAGCTGCGGCGTTTACGTGATCATACTTCCCGGATTCGAGGAATACACCCATTACGACAGTGACATTCAGAAAGCCGCTCCCGACATCATCACAAGAAACGACCTGGGATTCGGAGCAGACCGCGATTCCGTAGTGCTTCTCATAGACTCTGACAAGGGAAGCTGCGCCGTAGGAAGCACCGGCCCCAGAGGCGGTTATATATTCAACAGCACGGCTCTGTCCGAGCTCGACCCCTCCATCTCCACCGACATCGCCTTCTCGGACTACGATTCCGCGATAGCGAAATATCTGGATGAGTGCGAGAGGCTGTTCGGTTACGAGGCGGAGAACGGCAGGGCATACGGCTATTCCGGTGAGGAAGCGCAGACTGTTTCCGCTTCGGATCCCGATGATATGCTCACCGACTGCGTCTATGACTTCGCCGGCATACTGACCGCGGATCAGAAGGAGCAGCTGGAGAAGAAGGCCAGATACCTGTCTGAGCTCTACAGATTCGGCGTGTACATCTATGTGGTCGATGACTACTATGACGTATATCCCTCAAACGACGTCTGGTACGCATGCGAGCACGTGTACGAGACCGACGGCTTCGGCTACGGCTCCGCGAACCGCGACGGCATCATGCTGTTCATGAGCATGAGCGAGAGGGACTTCGCCACCTACCGCACAGTCGGAAAAGGGTACTACGCTTTCACAGACTACGGCCTGTACGAGCTCGAGGAGTACTTCCTCGGCGCCTTCAGGAAGAACGACTGGTACGGCGGATTCCAGGACTATCTGACCTACTGCGACTATCTGCTGGATCTGGCCGAGAAGGGAACTCCTCTGGATTACGATCCCTCCGGCGAGAACGATCCCACATATCCCGACGGGAACGACACTCCCAGGAAGATGACATTCCAGGAAAAAGCCATGGTGCTCACTCCGTTCTCATTGATCATATCGCTGGTGACCTGTCTGATCTTCAGGTCCAAAATGAAGACCGCGGGAGTCAAGACCCAGGCCAATGACTACATAGCGAAGAACGGCATCAGGATGTACAACACACGCGACATCTTCACCCACAGCACCACCAGCAGGACCAGGATACACACCGACAGCGGATCATCCGGCGGCGGACATTCCTCCGGCGGCGGGCACTCCTACAGCAGCCACTCCGGCGGCCACGGCGGCGGACACAGCGGCAAGTTCTGATCCGGAGGGTTTGAATGTTCAGAAAGATCATTGCGGTTCTGCTGCTTATCCTCGGCATAGCATGTGCTGTGTACGGGTATCATATATACAGCCACCCTGTCAGCCTTGGTTCGTGCACTGACATACAGGACGGCTTTTACAGCGCCGACAACGAAGGAAAGTACGTTCTCGTCAGAGGAGAGCTGAGCTGCCATAACGGCGCCCACGACGATCTTTTTAACCTGCAGACCGGATCTCTTCTGCTTATAAGAACAGTTGAGATCTACACCGGATCAGGAGGATTCGTATCCGATACCGATCCCGCCTTCACTGGAACTCTTCCGGACGGTCTGAAAAGCGAAGTTTTCTTCGCAGACAGACTCACGATCGGCTGCGGAGAACTGGATATATCGCCGGAATACGTTTCAAAACTCGCGCTTGACAGATATACGGACCTTAGCCGTGTCTATCCTCTTGCAGATCTGACGGATCTTCCGTACAGGGATCTGTCGTCTCTCGGACTCATTTCATACAAGGGCTTTTACGGCACATCCGGAGACAGCTGGAAAGAGGGAGACATAAGGGTCTCCTTTAAAGTTCTGGACTACAGTTACCTCGGGGAATTCACCGTGACCGGAAAGCAGTCCGGGAAAATGATCGCTCCGGACGGAGACTTCGGAAGCATCTATGACACGGAAATAACTGCTGAAGACCTGTTTCCCAGTCTCTCCGGCGCTGTACGGACTGTTTTCATAATTCTGGAGGCATCAGGACTGCTGCTCATTCTTATCGCAGTCTTCCTGCTTCTCTCAGCAAGGAAAAAGGCCTGAACTGTCATTGTTTATATGTGTTAAGTTGTTGTGCTTTACAGCATTTCGAAACATAAACGATCCGTTTTTCAGATATTAGAAATACGATACGGCCATCACTGAGGCTTTCACGTGATGACCGTTTTGTTATAATTAGAGTGATCGATACACTGATTCGAGGAATATCATGATTTCTTCCGGGACATGGATCAAAAGGATATGCACGCTGATGTTATGCGTCTGCATCATTCTTTCCGTGTCCTTTTTTTCATATGCCGATACATTACCCGGTCCCCGTCAGCAGCGCCTGGATGAACTTTTCACGACTGAGGACCTGCTGGATGCTCCGATATCGGAACTGATCGCAGCGATGGAAGAGGGCAGGATCACTTCGGAAGCCCTTGTCGGCATGTATCTTGAGCGCATCGAGACTTATGACAAACAGCTGACCCTCAACTCCTTCATCACGGTGAACCCCAATGCGCTGGACGAGGCGAGAGCGGCTGATGAGGCCAGAGCCAGAGGAGAGAGCGGAATACTTCTCGGCATCCCCATAGCGGTAAAGGACAATATCGACGTAAAAGGTCTTCCGACCACGAACGGCTATTCCGGCATTCTCGGGTACAAGGCCTCAGCCGATTCCACTGCCGTCAGCCGGCTTCGCGCGGAAGGCGCCGTTATCATAGGCAAGTGCAACATGTCCGCGGGATCCATGTCAGGGACCGTCACAAGGTCCTCTTCCGGAGGCGTCTCACACAATCCCTATGACATCACCAGAACACCTGCCGGGTCGTCCGGAGGCAGCGCCATAGCGGTGACATGCAACTTTGCGGCTGCTGCTCTCGGCTCCGATACGAACTCCTCCATAAGGAGACCGGCCTCCTTCGCAAATATCTACGGATACAGACCCAGCGCCGGACTGGTAAGCAGGAAAGGTCTCAGAGTCACCCACGGGCTTTACGACACCATAGGGATCCTCGCAAGGACAGCGGAAGACACCGCGCTTATCCTGGACATTATCTCCGGCACTGACAGCGCTGACAGGTATTCATCATCCGCGGATCAGATAAAGAACGGCACCGTCTATTCCGAGAGTCTGGACAATTTTCCCCTGCAGGGAATAAAGATCGGATATGTAAGCAATTCTTTCGGGTACTATGTGAACGGCAGCGGAAAAGCCGTATCAAAGCCGACCGAACTGAGCGCTGCCGTAAAGGGCATGGTTGACAATGCCCTCGAAGTGTTCACATCAAATGGCGCGGAACTGGTGGACGTATCGGAATACTTCACCGAGCCTTTCATCAGGAGGCTGCGCTGGAGAAGCGCCTCAAACGCAAGGAAGGATGTAAAGAATGCCTTCGAAGAACTCGGGATATCCGCGCTGGTCTACGTTTCGCAGACCGACGTCCCCGAGATAGAGCGCAAGGCCATCGGCAGATACGACAATCCTTCCTGCTACATCAACATATTCTCTCCGTCCGTGGGACTGCCCGAGATCATGGTCCCGATGGGACTGTCCGGCACCGATCCTGACCGCGGAGTCACCGAACCGATGCCTCTGGGGCTCAGCATTACGGGCCTATACGGGGATGACGCGACGCTCCTGGCGATCGCTTCCGCATACGGCAGACTATCGGACATGAGACACATGCCGCAGACGACTCCCGCGCTCGCCGACAGTACTCTGGAACAGTTCGCCCAAGAGCTGCTCACTGAGGCGGACGGGCTTCTGTCCGCACCGGATCTGTCGCAGAAGAGCTTCAGGCAGATCACCGACGCGCGGAACAATCTCGAGGCGCTCAGCATGACGGAGGAAGAGGGGAAACAGGCAGTATCCGTTGCCATGTACAGGAACACGGTCGAAAGGCTCTGTATCCTGATGGACTCCGCCGAGTTCTCAGAGACGCAGCCGGAAGATGACATCCCGGCGGTACCGGAACCTGACCCGGAGACTGAACCTTTCATAAAGAGATACGGTAACGTGCTTCTCATAACTGGAGCCTCTACCGTGCTGCTGATCGCAGCGATAGCTCTGCTCTCGATAGGTCTGCGCAGCGGCGTGCCTTCCGATACAAACAAAAAAACCTATAACAACGATGTTGATAAAGAAGGGAAAAACAATATGAAGAAACCTGTACTGGTCATAATGGCTGCCGGAATGGGCAGCAGATTCGGAGGTCTCAAGCAGATCGCTCCGGTCGATGACAGCGGACACATAATAATGGACTATTCGCTGTACGACGCCAAACGCGCCGGTTTTGAGAAAGTGGTCTTCGTGATCAAGAAGGAACTGGAGGCCGACTTCAGAGCCGCGATCGGAGACAGGATAGCCGGATCATTCGACGTCAGCTATGTGTTCCAGGACATCAGCGACCTGCCGGAGGGATTCTCCGTCCCGGAGGGAAGGGTAAAGCCCTGGGGCACCGGACACGCGGTAGCCAGCTGCAGGGACGTCATAGACGCACCATTCGCGGTCATAAACGCAGACGACTTCTACGGCAGGAGCGCTTTCGAGATGATATACCGCTTCCTCAGCGGTCCCGATGAGAGCGGCAGATACGGTATGGTGGGATTCCGGCTCAGGAACACTCTCACCGAAAACGGTTCCGTCGCGAGAGGTCAGTGCTCCGTGGAGAACGGTCTGCTCACCGATGTAACCGAACGCATCGAGATATATCCCAGAGGAAACGACGCCGAGTACCGCGCGGAAGACGGTTCCATGGTTGAGATCAGCGGCGACACGGTGGTGTCCATGAACTTCTGGGGATTCTCCTCGGACATGGCAAAGACCCTCTGGGAGAGATTCCCCGCGTATCTGGAGGCAGGCCTCGCAAAGGATCCGGTAAAGTTCGAGTACTATCTGCCCAGCGTGGTCAACGACCAGATAAAGGACGGTACATGCACAGTGACCGTTCTCACCTGCGAGGACAGCTGGCACGGCGTCACATATACAGACGACCTTCCTGACCTCAAAAAAGCCATCAGCCGGATGAGGGAAGACGGAACATATCCCGTTTCTCTCTGGGACTGATCAGGGCCCTGCGCACCGAAAAAAGCGCTTCGGAAATCACTTTCCGGAGCGCTGCTCGTTTGAATGTCTCTTATTCTTCGTTCTTGATCTTGTCCCAGTATGCCTTCGCGGCCTGCTCGGTGCGGTTGTCTCCAGGCACATAATATTTTCTGTCGACCAGATCGTCCGGCAGATACTGCTGCTTCACCCAGTGGTTCTCGAAGACGTGGGGATACAGGTAGTGCTGGCCCTTGTCCGTGACTTCCGCCGAATCGTAGTGCACGTTCTGCATGGCTCTCGGGAAGCCTTTTCCTTTGCCTGCCTTGTAGTCTGCGCTGGCGTCGCCGTAAGCGGCGACCACGGAGTTGGACTTCGGCAGCGTGGCAAGATATATAGCAGCCTCTGTCAGCGGGAGATACGCCTCCGGCAGTCCCAGGTGTTCCGCAGCCTGCACGCAGGCATTTACCACCGCTATGGCCTGGGGGTGCGCAAGGCCGATATCCTCGCAGGCCGAGCAGAGAAGGCGTCTGGCGGGAGTTATGATGTCTCCCGCTTCAAGGAACCTCACGAGGTAGTGCACCGCGGCGTCGGGATCGCTGCCGCGCAGCGATTTCATAAGAGCAGATGCCAGATCGAAGTGCTCGTCGCCCTCCTTGTCGTAGCGGCCGTATGAGAGGGAAGTGACCTGCTGTACCTGATCCAGAGTGATGTGCTTGACGCCGTCTTCCGGCTGTACCGCGACGGACAGGAAATCCAGAGCGTTGAGCGCCCGCCTGATGTCTCCTCCGGCGCTCCTGGCTATGTGCTCCCTGGCGTCTTCGTCCATCTGGTAGGTCAAGTTCTCGGCAGCTCCGAGTTTCTCCAGAGCCCTGTCTACGGCCCTGAGAGTATCTCTCCAGTCAATGGCCTTGAACTCGAAGACCGTGCATCTGGACAGCAGCGCATTGTAGACATAGAAGTAGGGGTTCTCGGTGGTGGACGCTATCAGCGTGACATCTCCGTTCTCCACGACCTCCAGAAGGGACTGCTGCTGTTTCTTGTTGAAGTACTGGATCTCATCCAGATATATGAGCACGCCGTTGATCCCCAGCAGCGTCCTGGAGTCCTCGATGGCCTGCTTGATATCCGCTATGGATGATGACGTACCGTTGAGCTTGTACAGCTGCATATTGCTGTTTTTGGCGATGATATTAGCCACCGTCGTCTTTCCGACGCCGGACGGACCGTAGAATATCATATTGGGGACCGAGCCTGATTCTATGGCCTCCCTGAACACCATCCCGCGGTCGAGGAGATGATGCTGGCCGAACACGTCGTCCAGTGATTCCGGCCTCAGCAGGGAAGCGAGAGGAGATCTTTCCATGACTGCCTCGCTTATGATGTAATTCCTGATACAATGATATCACCAATCGGCTTTTCAGAAAAATACGAAACTCGGACAAAAATGTCTCCCATTGTCCGCGTTTGAGGACATTGGACGGAGTATAATGTAATGGACAGAAGAGAGAAAGCCCGTAAGACCGTGGAAGCGCTGGAGAAGGAGTATCCCGTCGCCAAGTGCACGCTCTCCTACGAAGACGCATGGCAGCTCATGGTATCCGTGAGGCTCGCCGCCCAGTGCACAGACGCCAGGGTGGACACCGTCACCGCGGTGCTCTATGAGAAGTATCCCTCGGCAGCCGCTCTCGCCGGGGCGGAGTACGACGATGTCTTTGAGATCGTCAGGCCCTGCGGGCTCGGCGCGTCAAAGACCAGGGACATACTCGCATCCATGAAGATGCTCTGCGAAGAGTACGGCGGCATAGTGCCCGACGACATCGACGCTCTGCTCAGGTTCCCGGGAGTCGGAAGGAAATCGGCGAATCTGATAGTGGGGGACATCTACGGCAAGCCCGCGATCGTATGCGACACCCACTGCATCAGGATATCCCGGCTGCTGGGACTGACGGACACGGACGATCCCGCAAAGGCGGAAAAACAGCTGCGGGAAGTGGTGGAACCGGACAAGGGAAATGACCTCTGCCACCGCTTCGTACTGCACGGCAGAGCGGTGTGCATAGCCCGCCGTCCGCAGTGCGGGAAATGCTGTCTCAGGGCCTTCTGCGACCATGCCCAGAGCCTTCCGGACGCTTGAATAAAGACCTCTCAGATGTTATCCTTAACACTAGTTGAATGATCCATTTTTAGAGTACAGGAGACAATCATGGCAGACAAAGCGAAAGCATTGGAAACAGTCATCGCGCAGCTCGACAAGACCTACGGAAAAGGCACGATAATGAAGCTCGGAGCGAACTCTTCGCTCAACATCGAGGCCATCCACACCGGATCCCTCTCGCTGGACATCGCGCTCGGTGTCGGCGGACTTCCGAGGGGCAGGATAGTGGAGATCTTCGGGCCTGAAAGCTCCGGCAAGACCACCGTAGCTCTGCACGTCGTAGCGGAAGCTCAGAAAGCCGGCGGCGAGGCCGCCTACATCGACGTGGAGCACGCGCTCGATCCCGTATACATGATGAACCTCGGCATCAATCTCGACACTCTGCTCGTATCCCAGCCGGATACCGGAGAGCAGGCCCTGGAGATCGCGGAAGCGCTCGCCAGGAGCAACGCCATCGACGTCATCGTGATCGACTCGGTAGCAGCCATGACGACACAGGCCGAGATAGAAGGCGAGATGGGTGATTCCCATGTCGGCATGCAGGCGAGGCTCATGTCCCAGGGACTGAGGAAGCTCACCAGCGTCATCAGCAAGTCCAACTGCGTCTGCATATTCATAAACCAGCTCAGGGAGAAGATCGGCGTCATGTACGGCAACCCCGAGACCACTCCCGGCGGAAGAGCGCTCAAGTACTACTCCTCCGTCAGGCTGGACGTAAGGAGATCCGAGACCCTCAAGAACGGATCCGAGTTCTACGGGAACAGGACCAGGGTCAGGGTCGTAAAGAACAAGGTGGCGCCTCCCTTCAGAGAAGCGGAGTTCGACATCATCTACGGCAAGGGCATATCCAAGGTCGGCGAGATCCTTGACCTCGCGGTCAAACTCGACATCATCCAGAAGTCCGGCGCCTGGTTCAACTACGGCGAGCAACGCCTCGGGCAGGGCAGGGACAACGTCAGGAGATATCTCGAGACAAATACCCAGCTGTGCGACGAGATCGAGGCAAAGGTCAGGGAGAACGCAGAGAAGCTGTCTCCCGGATACAGGCCCGCCGAGACCGACACCGACAAGCCGGTCATCGTGACCGCGGGAAACGGATCCTCCAGGGCAAAGCCCGGCGACGAATCATCCCTTGACGTCGGCGTTGATTGACGATGAAGATCACTGAGATAAAGATGACGAAAAAGGGCAGATATGCCCTTTTTTGCGGTGAAGAGTTCCTGTTCTCCGTTGACGAGAGCACTTATGCCGATTTCGGCATACATAAAGGGGTGGAACTGAGCGATGCGGACCTGGCGGAACTCAGGAAGAACTCGGAGTACAGAAAGGCTCTCAACAAGGCCTTCACATACCTTGGCATCAGGGATCACTCGGAGCATGAGCTCTTCACGAAACTTCAGAAGACATTTGACGATGAGACAGCCGCGCAGGCCGTGGCCAGAGTGCGGGAACTCGGATATCTTGATGACGGACAGTTCGCCCGCAGATACGCCGAAGAACTTCTCGGAAAGGGAAAGAGCCTTGGTGAGATAAGGCGCAGGCTCTCAGACAAGCGCATCGCGAGAGACATCATCGAAGAAGTCCTGGGCGGGATGCATACGGATGAGAGACCGCTGATAGCGGAACTGATCGCCGGAAAATACGCCGGAAAGCTCAGTTCCGGGAACGGAAGGCGGAAGGTATACGCTGCGCTTCTGCGCAGAGGCTTCAAAAGCGCGGACATAACCGCCGCGCTGAACGGATCAGAGGTGGACGGCATTGAGTACACAGAGGACTGAAAAGTTGTATTTCATATCTCTCGGCTGCGACAAGAACAGGATCGACGCCGAGAAGATGTGCTATCTTCTGGAGGAAGCCGGATACGGGATCACCGCCGATCTCGGCGAGGCCGACGCAGCGGTGATCAACACCTGCGGATTCATCGAGAGCTCGAAAGTCGAAGCTCTCAACAACATCTACGACATGGTGAACGCCAAGAATGACGGCGTCATAAGAGCGATCATCGTGACCGGATGCCTCTCCGAGCGTCACGGCCGGGAGATGATGGAGCTCATACCGGAGGTCGACGCTGTCGTAGGCATAGGTCAGAACTCCGATATAGTCGAAATAGTAGACAAAGCCCTCCGCGGTGAGCAGCATGATTACAGGAGATCCCCTCTGGACCTGGATCTTGAGGGCGAGCGGCTCATCTCAACTCCGCAGCACTACGCCTTTCTCAAGATCGCCGAGGGCTGCGACAACCGCTGCACCTTCTGCGCGATCCCGGGCATCAGAGGAAGATACCGCAGCCGTTCCCCTCAGAGCGTCCTGGATGAAGCCCGCAAACTGGTCTCCTACGGGGTGCGCGAGATAATACTGGTGGCACAGGACACCACGTCCTACGGAAAGGATCTGGAGGGCGGAGAGACCCTCGCATCGCTGCTTCGCTCGCTGAGCGGCATAGAAGGACTCTGGAAGATCAGGATCCTTTACGCATATCCGGAACACATAACCGACGAACTGCTGGAGGAGATGGCATCAAATGACAGGATCTGCCGGTATCTGGACATCCCCCTGCAGCACGCGAGCGACGGGGTCCTCAG
>JAFYZY010000065.1 GCA_017548485.1 Oscillospiraceae bacterium
ATGCGATTATCTGCCCGCGCAGGTCAATGACCGGGAACATCACCCGCTCGCGGAAGAAATCCACCACGTTGCCCTTCTGAGTCCTGGAGCACAGTCCCGCGTCCACTATCTCGTCGTTTGTGAATCCCTTTTCGTTGAGATGCTTCTTGAGGGAGTCCCAGGTGTCCGGGGCATATCCTATACCGTACTTCGCGATGGTCCTGTCCTCGAGGCCCCTGTCCCTGAGATATATCCTGGCCTTCTTCCCCTGCTCGGTGTTGAGCTGGGAGAAGAAGAATCTCGCGGCGGTCCTGTTGGCTTCCAGGATGCGCTTCTTGCGCTGCGCCGCGGACTGGTCGGTGCCGTCGGGCAGGGTCATCCCGGCTCTGTCAGCCAGGAGCCTTACGGCCTCCATGTACTCCAGGTTCTCGTATTTCATCACAAAGGAGATGACATCCCCTCCCTCATGGCACCCGAAGCAGTAGAAGCTGCTGGTCTCCGGGAACACCGTGAAGCTGGGGGTCTTCTCGTTGTGGAACGGGCAGAGGGCGGTATACAGCCTGCCCCTGTGGTTCAGGCTCACATACGATCCTATTACGTCCACGATATCGTTTCTCTCGTGGAGCTCATCTATGAATTCCTGCGGCAGCGGCATCTTTCCGTCCTCCTTTCCGTGTAGTTTTTGGTCCTGTTTTCAGTTCAGGTTCACCGGCCAGGACTTCGGTATGAACAGGTCTTCGAACCTGGCGGTGGCGTATTCGTCGCTCATCCCGGAGATGTAATCGGTGACCGCGCGGTCTACTCCCTCCGAGAAAGCTGTTTCCACATAGAACGCGGGCATCGAATCCGGGTTCCTGTGGTAATAATCATACAGCGATTCCACGATGCCGTACACCTTGTGCTCCTCTTCCTTGGGTTTTCCCTCGGTGTTGAGGTAGATCGTGTCGTACATGAAATCGTTGAACACCATGAATGCCTCCTCGGTGGCTTCGTCCATGGCGAGTATCCCGTCGTGATAGTTGTCTATCAGGGACCTAATGAGCGTAGTGATCCTCTTTGACTTGCTGTCGCCGAGCCTCTCGTGGACCAGATCCGGCAGCATCGCTTCGGTCACGGCTCCCGCAGATACGGAATCCTCAAAGTCGTGGTTCAGGAACGCTATCCTGTCGGCGAACCTCACCACCTGTCCCTCCAGCGTCGCCGCCTTGGGGCCTTCCGTGTGGCATGCCAGACCGTTGAGCGTCTCGAACGTGAGGTTGAGTCCTCTGCGGTCCTTCTCCAGTTTCTCGCACACCCTGACGCTCTGCAGATAATGCTTGAATCCTCCAGGGCACAGCGCGTCCAGCGCTCTCTCGCCCGCATGGCCGTAGGGTGTATGACCTATATCGTGGCCGAGGCCTATCGCCTCGGTGAGATCCTCGTTGAGCATCAGAGCTCTTGATATCGTCCTCGCGATCTGCGTCACTTCCAGCGTATGCGTCATCCTGGTGCGGTAGTGATCCCCCTGCGGGGAAAGGAACACCTGCGTCTTCTGCTTGAGCCGGCGGAAGGATTTGCAGTGGAGTATGCGGTCGCGGTCCCTGGCGAAATCGGTGCGGATGTCGTCCTTATCCTCTTCCCTGGCCCTGCCTCTGCTCTCGCATGCGAGGGCGGCGTACGGGGAGAGGATCTCCTTCTCCAGTTTTTCCCGCTGTTCCCTGAGATTCATTATCCAAATCCTCCACGGATATTATAGCTTAGCAGCCAGTGACGCGACAGTCATTCTTCTGTGGGGAAATATCCCTTCTCCAGGAGCTCAGGTCTGACCTTTCCCCTGGTCATCTCCACAAGAGCGTTCTCTATCTTCTCCGCTTTAGTATCGTCGGCGGTGTAGCTTATGGTCACTTCGTCCAGGAACTCGGAACCCGTTATGTCCGCCTGCGCGTCCCGTATGATCCTCATTGTTCTGTCGTAATCGGAATAGCTGCAGGAGAATCTGTAGCTCCCGGCGATCTCCATCAGCACCACTCCGGCTTCCTCTACTCCCATCCTGGCAGCCGATGAGTATGCTCTGACCAGTCCGCCGGTCCCGAGAAGCGTACCGCCGAAATACCGGGTCACGACTATGATGGCGTCGGTGATGTCTCCCCTGTCCAGTATATCCAGCACCGGGAGTCCTGCCGTCCCGGAAGGCTCTCCGTCGTCGCTGTACCTGCTGAGGTTCCGTTCCCTGAGCCTGTACGCGAAAACGTTGTGGGATGCAGTCCTGTTCTCGGACTTGACTGCGGCAAGGAAATCCAGAGCCTCCTGCTCCGAGGACACAGGACATACTCTGGCGATGAATCTTGACTTCTTCTCCACCAGTTCCGCGACGGATTCTTTTTTAACGGTCCTGTATCCCATGCACCGGCCTCGGTATGTCTTTGAAATCAGTATAGCACAAAACGGGACAGCCTCTGCAGGCTGTCCCGTTCATAATGTGATCCTGTTATCAGAGAACTGTCAGAAACAGTCCGGTGATGTCTTTCCGTCAGGCGACAGCGTTGTCCGCGAAGCCCTTCAGGAAGTAGTACATGGATCTGGAGCCCGCATCGATGTAGCCGATGGCTCTCTCCGCCAGGTTCCTCGCTCTTCCGAGCTTCGGGATCATGTCTCTCGTGGCCTCGGAGCCTTCAAAGCCCTTCTCGGCCGCCGCTTCCAGCGCTTCCTTGACGTCGTCTGTCTCTGCGTTCTTCAGCGACTCGACGAACGGATACAGCGTGTCGACCATCGTGCAGTCTCCGGGCTGTGCGCCGCCGAGATCCTGTACTCTCTTGAGTCCCGCTGCGAACATGTCGGCCAGATCTTTCACGCCCAGCTCGTCCTTGCCCATGATCGCTGATGCGAATCCGAGGAACATCGACGCGAGGATCGGTCCGATCGCTCCGCCTGCCGTGTCGGCAAGTCCCATGCCTGCGCTCATCATAAGATCGCCCATGGTCTTGGGATCATCTTCCTCGATGGCCGCTTTGACTTTCTGATAGCCCTTGCGGACAGTCACGCCGTGGTCGCCGTCTCCGACGAACGCGTCCAGTGAGCAGAGCTCTGTCTCTCTCTCGATGATCATGTCTGCTCCGGCAAATACCGCTCTTCTAAGATCTTCAAGTACCATTATATTTACCTCTTCGTGTTGATCAAATTCTGTCCGGATCAATCCTTGGGATAGTTGTCTATCGGGATGCGTGTGGTCATCCACTTCTTGATCTCATCATCCGGCCAGCCAATGGACATTGTGAATCCGCCGAGCTCCTGTGTTCCGGCGTTTCCTACGCGGTGTCTCCAGATCTTGAGGCCGTAATCGTAGGTGAGTATCTCGTAGCAGTCCTTGTAGAATATGTCCAGCTCGGTCCAGGTCATTCCGCCGAGGCCGCCCAGGCTGAAGACGATCTCTTCTCCGGAGGGAACGGGCATGTCTTCCAGCAGGATGTTCAGGACGATCTGAGCCAGTTCACGGCTGCGGGGCAGCTTGATGCGCTTGCCGCTGGATTCGCCGTGGACGCCGATGCCCATCTCGATCTCATCTTCCGGCATGTCGCCCATGATCGGGAGTCCGGAGATGGGGTGGATAGCAGGCCTGATGCCGACGCCGTAGGATCTCTGACGGAGGTTGCATTTCTCGGCAAGTCTGAGGATCTCTTCCACGCTCTCGCCGCACTCCGCCATTACCGTGGAGCAGCTGAGTGCTCCGCCGGATCCGCGGCGCTCGTTCATCCTCTCCTTGGGAGCGGATGCTACGTCGTTGCCGCCGATGCTCAGATATACGTGATCGATGCCGTTCGCTTCGCACAGCTGCTTGCACAGCGTGGAGTTGAGGACGTCACCTGCGTGTCTTGCGACGTTCATGATGATGGGGCTTCCGTCGTCGATCTCCTGGATCATGCGGAAAAGCTGACGTGCAGACGGTGCCGCGAAGACGTCGCCTGTGGTCATTCCGTCAAATCCGCCGGGACGGATGAAGGTTCCGGGAGGGCCCTCATGGCCTGCTCCGCCGCCGCCGACCAGCTTGACCAGTCCCTTCGGCTTCTTGTATTTGTCACGTCTTACCGTGATCCTGGAGTTCGGAAGGACCCTGGAGTACTTCTCAGCGTCATCAGCGATAAGGCGGCTGCCCGCCATTGCCTCATCGACCAGTGTATCCAGATCGTTGTAAAGCTTCTTGATAAACATCTCTGAGTTCCTTTCTTATAAATTTTTGCTGTATCTAAATAATATCATTTTTAACATTAAAAAAAGAGTATCGCAGCGGTATTTCGTCAAAAAATATATGGTCCGGCAAAAGCCGGACCATATCCTCAATTCTTATTGAACCGTGAATCAGGCAACAGCGTTGTCCGCGAAGCCCTTCAGGAAGTAGTACATGGACCTGGAGCCCGCGTCGATGTAGCCGATGGCTCTCTCCGCCAGGTTCCTTGCTCTTCCGAGCTTCGGGATCATGTCTCTCGTGGCCTCGGAGCCTTCAAAGCCCTTCTCGGCCGCCGCTTCCAGCGCTTCCTTGACGACGTCTGTCTCTGCGTTCTTCAGCGACTCGACGAACGGATACAGCGTGTCGACCATCGTGCAGTCTCCGGGCTGTGCTCCGCCGAGATCCTGTACTCTCTTGAGTCCCGCTGCGAACATGTCAGCCAGATCCTTTACGCCCAGCTCGTCCTTGCCCATGATCGCTGATGCGAATCCGAGGAACATCGATGCGAGGATCGGTCCGATCGCTCCGCCTGCCGTGTCGGCAAGTCCCATGCCGGCGCTCATCATAAGATCGCCCATGGTCTTGGGATCATCTTCCTCGATGGCCGCTTTGACTTTCTGATAGCCCTTGCGAACAGTCACGCCGTGGTCGCCGTCTCCGACGAACGCGTCCAGAGAACAGAGCTCTGTCTCTCTCTCGATGATCATGTCTGCGCCGGCAAATACCGCTCTTCTAAGATCTTCTAATACCATAACTAGTTACCTCTCCTATATCTGATGTTTTTTGATATCAGTCTTCGGGATAGAGTCCCTTGGGGATGCGTGTGGTCATCCACTTCTTGATCTCGTCATCTGGCTGTCCTATGGCGAGTACGAATCCGCCGAGCTCCTGTGTTCCGGCGTTGCGGACGCTGTGTCTCCAGATCTTGTAGTTCCAGTCATACACCAGGTACTCATAGATATCCTTGTAGAGGATGTCCAGCTCGGTCCAGGTCATTCCGCCGAGACCGCCCAGGCTGATCGCTATCTCGGAACCGGAGGGAATGGGCATATCCTCCAGAAGGATATTGCACACTATCCTCGCGAGCTCACGGCTGCGGGGCAGCTTGATGCGCTTGCCGCTGGATTCGCCGTGGACGCCGATGCCCATCTCGATCTCGTCTTCCGGCATGTCGCCCATGATGGGAAGTCCGGATACGGGGTGGATGGCGGGCCTGATGCCGACGCCGAATGATCTCTGGCGGTCGTTGCACTTCTTGGCCATCCTGAGGATCTCTTCCACGCTCTCGCCGCACTCAGCCATGATGGCTGTGGTGTTGAACACGCCGCCGTTTCCGCGGCGCTCGTCCTCATGTCCCTTGGGAGCTGATGCGACGTCGTTTCCGCCGATGCTCATATAGACATGGTTGATGCCGTTCGCTTCGCACAGCTGCTTGCACAGCGTGGCATTCAGCACGTCGCCTGCGTGTCTCGCAACGTTCATGATGATGGGGCTGCCGTCGTCGATCTCCTGGATCGCCCTGAACATCTGACGGGCTGAGGGAGCCGCGAATACGTCTCCCTGTGTGGCGGCATCAAATCCGCCTGGCCTTATCATGACTCCGGGAGGGCCCTCGTGTCCGGCGCCGCCGCCGGCCGTCAGCTTGACCAGTCCCTTCGGTTTCTTGTACTTGTCAGTTCTTACCGTGATCCTTGAGTTGGGGAGCAGTCTCGAATACTTATCGGCGTCCGGCTGAGCGATCAGTCTGCTTCCGGCTATTGCCTCGTCGACAAGAGTGTCGAGATCGTTGTAAAGCTTCTTGATAAACATTTCCTGTCCGTCTCCTGTTAGTTTGTTATGCATATTTGCCAACTATATATTACTTTAGCACAACGAAATTCTAGAATAAAGTACAAATGGATGCTGTCAGAAACGACAACCGGATATCTTTTCCGTCACACCCGGGAAGATCAAATCCCCTGTCAGAAACGCATACAGAGCAAACAAAAAGGACCGGAGCTCTTCCGGTCCTCTTCCATAGGACTTATCAGTCCTTCTTGCCGAGATTATAGCGTTTATTGAAGCGATCAACGCGTCCACCTGTATCGACGAGCTTCTGCTTGCCGGTATAGAAAGGGTGGCACTTGGAACAAATTTCCACGCGAATATCCTTGCGAGTCGAACGGGTATGGATTACCTCGCCGCATGCGCACGTGATCGTTGTGTCAACGTACTCGGGATGAATGCCTTCCTTCAACTAATGTCACCTCTTTTTCTTTATTTATAATGGTGAGCTGAGCAGTCAGCCTTGAAATAATATCACAGTGTTTTTTGCTTTGCAATACCTTTTTTACAGGCCTGCGGCTTCTCTCGTCGCTCTCTCCAGTTCTTCCGCCAGCAGGTCCGATTTCTCGGCGGAGTCCTCCTTTGCGGAGATGTACAGCTTCATCTTGGGCTCCGTTCCGGAGGGCCTGACGATGACTTTTGCGCCGTTCTCCAGCGTATACACCAGCACATCGGATGCGGGAAGGTCTATCGGCGTGACCGTTCCGTCTTCAGCCGTATGCTCATGTTTCAGGATGTCGTCCGTCTCCACTACTCTGAATCCCGCGATCTCCCTGAGAGGCTCTTCTCTGAGGTGTCCTGTGACCGCCTGCATCTTCTCTGTTCCGTCGGCTCCCGGGAAAGCGATATTGGCGACCTTGTGCCTGTAATAGCCGTACTTGTCATATAGAGAATCCAGCACCTCGAGAGGTGTCGTGTTCCTGGACTTGTAATAGTTCGTCAGTTCGCAGAGGATCATGGAGGCGTATACTCCGTCCTTGTCTCTCACGAAGCTTCCGCCCAGGTATCCGCAGCTCTCCTCGAATCCGAATACGAATCTGTCCGACTCCCCTGCCTGCTCCAGCAGCAGTATCTGTTCGCCGATGTATTTGAAACCGGTGAGGACCACCCTCATCTCCGCTCCGTAGTTTGCCGCGATCTCATCCGCCATCGAGGAGGAGACTATGCTCCTGACCGCGACCGCTCTGTCCGGCAGCGTGCCGTTCTCCGTGGCTCCCCTCAGGACATAGTCCAGCATGAGGATGCCGGCCTCGTTTCCGGTGAGGCTGCGGAAGGTACCGTCCTTCTCCGGGAACGCGACACCGACTCTGTCTGCGTCCGGATCGGTGGCTATGAACACGTCGGGCTTGACCTTTTCGCAGAGCTCCAGCCCCAGCTTTCTCGCTTCCTCCGTCTCGGGGTTCGGATAGGGGCATGTCGGGAAGTTTCCGTCGGGATTCTCCTGCTCCGGCACCACGGTGATCCTGTCGAATCCGCACATGCCCAGGACTATCCTCACGGGCTCGTTGCCGGCCCCGTTCAGCGGGGTGTAGACAACTGATATGCCGTTCGGCAGATCGGGATTGACTCTGGTGGTCATGAGAGCTTTGTAATAGGACTCACATACATCATCTGAGATGTATTCCACGAGTCCGCCGGAGACTGCCTCCTCGAAATCCGCCTGCCTGATGCCGGAGAAGTAATCGTGTCTCTCTATCCTGCCGAGCACCGCGTCAGCGGCTGTGTCTGTCATCTGGCATCCGTCGCTGCCGTACACCTTGTATCCGTTGTACTGGGACGGGTTGTGGCTGGCTGTGATCATTACGCCTGCCTGACATTTGAGCTCCCTTACCGCAAATGAGAGCATCGGGACCGGCATGAGCCTGCTGTAGATGTAAGCCTTTATGCCGTTCGCGGCCAGGATGGCCGCGGTCTCACGGGCGAACTCCTCGCTCTTGATCCTGCTGTCGTAGGAGACCGCCACGGATCCTCCGCCGAACTCCTCGTTCAGATAGTCCGCCAGACCCTGCGTGGCTCTTCCGACGGAATATATGTTCATCCTGTCGGTCCCGGCGGCGAGGATTCCTCTCATTCCCGCGGTCCCGAAGGACAGGTGACGGAAAAAACGGCTGCGTATCTCTTCTTCGTTTCCGTCTATGCTTATAAGGTCATCTTTAAGTTCCGCGTCTTTGACGTTCTCTATCCATCTTCTGTATTCAGCAAAAGCGTCCATTACGCACCTCCAAATATGATCTTCGATCTGTCGTCTGTTATTTTTAGTATACGCCAAAGCCTGAACAAACTCCACCAAAAAAGGCCCCGGAGGGCCTTGTCTGTTCAGTCTGCGACCGTTATGTCTGCGCGGTATTCCGTCTGTCCGTCTCTGATGAGCTCCACCGTGAGACTGCCGGGAGATACAGCGCTGAGCTCCAGTTCGGCATCGCCGTACTCGTCTTTCACCAGCTTTACCTCACATATATCATCGATGCTTCCGGCGTCGGTCTCATCAGCTCTGTAGTATTTCATCACCGTGCCGTCAAAGGCTACTCCCGTTCCGATCACAGTTGTCTCTCCGGGGGCCAGAATGTAGACATCCGCCGCTTCTGCGACCGCCTCATTCTTGTTATCGTTATATGCATAACTGGGAACCGCGGATTCCTCGGGATAATAGCTGTCGGTATCCCCGTCATCAGCGTAATAAGCGCTTCCTCCGGATTCTTCCTTCATGAAGTCAGGCGCCATGGCCTCTTTCTTTCCGCCGATGATGCCTGCCGCCTTCAGTGCCCCGAAGCCCACGGAGAGGACCAGCGCAGCCGCAACGGCGCTCCTCACCCAGATATATATCGGCGTCTTCCTCGGTGCTTTCCTGTCTCTGAGGGCAGCCGCGATGTTCTGCGCGGAAAGAGTCTCGGGCACATCAAGCAGAGGCATCTCCCTGCGGAGCTGCTCTTCCAACTCTTCTATCCTAAGATCTTGTGATTGTGCCATATCAGTCCTCTTTCAGCATGGCTCGGATCCTTTCGAAAGCGCGGAGCTTTCTGGATCTCACGGTGTTTGCGTTCATGCCCAGCATGCCGGCGATCTCTTCGGATCTGTATCCGCCCAGGACGTCCAGGATGATTATCTCCCTGTCCCTGTCCGGCAGTTTCTCCATCGCGCTTCTGAGAGCGATCCCTTCGTCGGAACTCATCTGAACGGATGCGGTGATATCCTCGTTGAGCTCCACGCTCTCCCCGATGTAGCTCTTGCGCTTGCGTTTGAGCTTGTTCATCAGGATCCGGAAGATCCAGCCTTCAAAGGCATTGGGATCTCTGAGCGACGATATCTCCGCGAACGCATCCGTGACGGTCTCCATAACTACGTCTTCCGCGTCCTCCCTGCGTCCAAGCATGTAGAATGCCGTGGAATACAGTTTCGAGGAAACAGATTCATAAAGGCGGGCAAATGCGTCAGCATCTCCTTTTTTCGCTTTTACGCACAGTTCCGGATCCACCAGGATGCCTCCGTCAGATAATAAGTGTGCTTATCATATCGGATTGTTGCACATGTTTCTGAACAAATATACCACATGTTTAATTTCTTTCAATAAAGAATGCCTGATCAAGCCAAAAACACGTTCCGTTCAAGTATAATACTGTCAGAGCCTATCCCGATCTCTTACGACAGACCGGGTCTTTTCTGTGTTATGGGGCATTTCTTTGTGTAAATTACATTAAAGTTGCAAATCAGTTGACCGAATTATTATAATTAATACATAAAAATGTGAGGAAAAGCACATGTCATACGGCAGCAATCCCGCGGTATTCTATTTCCATCAGGGAACGAACTACGAGAGCTACAGGTATTTCGGCTCCCATCCGGACTCACG
>JAFYZY010000066.1 GCA_017548485.1 Oscillospiraceae bacterium
CGGCCTGCGCCTCTTCCCCCTTCATTATCCGCTGGAACTCGTCGCCTTCTATCTTCTCCACAGCCATCAGTCTTTCCGCGACTTCGTGGAGCTTGTCCATATGCTCGTCCAGGATCGTGGAGCATCTGTCGTAGCACTCTTCCACGATGTTGCGGATCTCCACGTCGATATCGGTGGCTATCTGTTCGGAGTAGTTGCGGGACTGCGTGAAGTCCCTGCCCAGGAACACTTCGCTCTGGCTGCCGTAGACCACAGGACCCAGTTTATCCGAGAATCCGTATCTGGTGACCATGCTCCTGGCGATCGCGGTAGCTCTCTCCAGATCGTTAGACGCTCCGGTCGAGATATCGTCCAGCACCTTCTGCTCCGCAACGCGTCCGCCGAGAAGGGTGACTATGTTTCCGAGCATCTCGTTCTTGGTCTGATAGTTGATATCCTCATCCGGCACGCTGAGGGTGTATCCGCCCGCGGCGCCTCTGGGGATGATGGATATCTGATGAACCGGAGTATCGGGCGTCGCAAAGTATGTCGCGACGGCATGTCCCGCCTCGTGATAGGCGGTGAGCTTGCGCTCCTTCTCATGGACGACTCTGGAACGTTTCTCCGGTCCCACTATGACCTTTATGCTGGCTTCCTCTATCTCTTCCTGCGTTATGGCTTTCTTGTTCTTTCTCGCCGCCAGCAGCGCAGCCTCGTTGAGAAGGTTCTCAAGATCGGCTCCGGTAAATCCCACCGTGCTCTTGGCGATGACGCCAAGGTCGATGTCAGGTCCGAGAGGCTTTCTTCTGGAATGGACCTTGAGGATCTCCTCCCTGCCCTTTACGTCAGGATAGCCGACATAGATCTGGCGGTCGAAACGGCCGGGTCTGAGCAGCGCCGGGTCGAGGATATCCGATCTGTTGGTGGCCGCCATGACGATGACGCCTTCGTTGATGCCGAAGCCGTCCATTTCCACGAGCAGCTGGTTGAGGGTCTGCTCCCTCTCGTCGTGTCCGCCGCCGAGTCCGGTACCGCGCTGTCTTCCGACAGCGTCGATCTCATCGATGAACACTATGCTCGGGCGGTTGCGCTTGGCCTTCTCAAACAGATCCCTGACTCTGGCTGCGCCGACACCGACATAAAGTTCCACGAAATCGGATCCCGATATGGAGAAGAACGGGCATCCCGCTTCCCCCGCGACGGCTCTGGCAAGCAGGGTCTTTCCGGTCCCGGGAGGTCCTATAAGCAGTACTCCGCTGGGGATCTTTGCGCCGAGTTTGTTGTATTTCGCGGGATTCTTGAGGAAATCGATGATCTCCTGAAGCTCCTCCTTCTCCTCATCCGCGCCGGCTACTTCGTTAAATGTTACCTTTCGGCCTTCGTTCTCGCTCTGCACTCTGGCTTTGCTTATGTTGTTGATCCTGCCTCCGCCCTGCTGGGACATGGAGACATAGAACATTACGAGCATCACCACAGAGATGAGCATAGGCAGCCAGTTCACGAGGACATTAAGCCAGGAAGTAGACTGGATGTAGTCGAACTTCATGGGCACTGTGTGCATCGAGTTGTACTGCGCGATGTAATCCTCGGTATTGTAGATGAACAGATCCACGCTCGGGACCTTGTAAGTCTTGAAGTCTGTCTCGCCGCTGACCTTGTAGGACAGGAGTCCGGATCCGAGATTCAGCGTGAACTCCGTGACCTTCTGTTCCTTGAACAGCTGGATGATCTCGGAATAGAGAGGTCCGGTCGAATTAGCGCTCTTGTACAGATACAGCAGTGATATCAGCAGCGCCAGCGCGACCAGTATCGCCATTCCCTTGTTTTTGGTACTGTTAGGTTTCATTTATACTCCGGTCTTATTTATATACTTCGGGTTTGAGGACTCCGATGAACGGAAGGTTCCTGTATTTCTCGTCAAAGTCCAGGCCGTATCCCACCACGAACTCGTCCGGCACCTGGAATCCGACGTAGTCCACCGCGACCTTGCTGGTCCTTCTCTCAGGTTTGTCCAGGAGAGTGCAGAGCTTGACGGTCTTGGGGCTTTTTACCGAGAGGTAATCCTTGACGAACGCGAGCGTCCTTCCGGTATCCAGGATGTCGTCGATCACGAGGACGTTCTTTCCCTCGATATCTATCGAGTAGTCCTTGCGCACCTTGATCTCTCCGGATGAAACGACGCCTGCGCCGTAACTGGAGACCAGCATGAAGTCTACCGCGACATTGGCATCGATGTGTCTGATAAGGTCCGCTATGAAGATGAAGCAGCCCTTGAGAAGACCGATGACTACGATGTCCTCGCCCCTGAAATCCTCCGAGATCTGTCTGCCGAGCTCAGTTACCCTGGCCCTGATCTCTTCTTCTGTGAACAGGACTTTGGAAATGTCTTCCAGCATTGTAACCTCCATATATTTCCTAGGTATTAATTCGCAATACTTTTTTCGTTTCCGGACCGATCTGCTTTCCTGCCGCGGGACCTTCCCCCTCCACCCAGACGATCCCGGTATCATCCGTAAGGATCAGGATGGAGTCCTTCTTTTCGGCGGAATAATGCTTCTCGCTGAATATCTTTTTGAGGCTCTTGGTGCAGCCTCTGTAGGCAGATGAGAACCGGTCTCCGTCGCGGCGGTTCCTCACGTTCACCATGCCAGTTAGTTTATCATAATCGACACAATAAGGAAACAGAGCTTTGACCGTGTCCTCATCGGCTTCTATATCGGCGAGTCCGAAACTGACGTTCCGGTCTTCCGGGGCGAAGCTGTCATACGGGACGGGTCCTATCTGTTTCGGAACGTACTCTTTTTCCACTCTGCAGCGTCCGCCCGAGCAGGTGAGATATACGCCGGCGGTCAGTTCGGTCCTGCTTTTGCGTCTGAGGGCATCCATGCACCTCTCCACTGTCGGCCTGTCCGGATCCGGGCAGTATCCGCCGATGATCCTCCTCAGGATATATCTGTCAAGCGGCGGGCGGGCTTCAAGGACCGATGATATCCTGACTCCGTTTTCCGTCCCGTCCTTTTCGATGATCTTTGCGGCCTCGGCTTCAAAATAACTGTCCGCTTCCGCGCTGAGAGACGCGAAACCGTCTATCGCCGTAAGCGAACGCGGGTTGAGGCCTTCCAGCACAGGGATTACATGATGCCTGATCACGTTCCTGGAGTATTTATCGGTCTCGTTGCTGGAATCCGTGCAGAAAGGTATCCCGTTATCGAGGCAGTATCCCTCCGTGTCCTCCCTGCTGCATCCGAGCAGAGGTCTTATGAAACGTCCTCGGGCCGCAGGTATGCCGGCAGCGCCTCTGAAGCCGGTACCGCGCGCCAGCCTGAAGATCACCGTCTCTGCGTTGTCGTTGAGCGTGTGGGCCGTAGCTATATAGTCGCATGAGGTGCTGTCGGCCGTCTCTTCGAAAAAGCGGTATCTGATCTCCCGCAGGGCGTCTTCGGAAGCGGTGCCGTCCGGGAGGTCTTCCCTGCCGAGCCGCCTGACCGTCAGTCCGATCCCGTTGCTGCTGCAGAAGCTTCGGACCATCATCTCCTCAGCGTCGCTCTCTTCGCCGCGCAGTCCGTGGTTCAGATGGCACGCAATCACATCGCTGAGCCCGAATCTTTCCCTGTTGAAAAAGAAATAATGCAGCAGAGCCATAGAATCTGCTCCACCGGAAACACAGCAGAGCAGACGTCTGTCCTTTAATTCGATATCGTTGTTTTCAATAAATTCGGTGACTCTGTCACTCAGCATGTTCATAGTCGATAGGTGTGAACTTCGTGATGTCTGACTGGAAGTTGAGATGCATATTGGTGATCTCGCCGTGCCTGTTCTTTGAGACCATCAGCAGGATGTCCTGGTTCACCGGCTGAACGGTATCCGGCTCATCCGTGTTCTGGTTCTCCCTGTGCAGGAACATGACGATATCGGCGTCCTGCTCTATGGATCCGGAATCTCTCAGGTCGGAGAGCATGGGCCTGCGCTTGTCCTTCTCAGTTCCCCTGCTGAGCTGGGACAGGAGAATGACGGGAACATTGAGCTCCTTTGCCAGGACCTTGAAGTTCCTGGTGATCTCGCTTATCTCGTTTACCCTGTTCTCATTCCTTCTGGAACCGCTCATGAGCTGCAGGTAGTCGACAATTATGAGTCCCAGGTTCTTGATCCTTCTTGCTTTTGCCTGAAGCTCCTGCACTGAGATGCTGGATGTATCGTCCAGATAGATATTGGTCCCCGAGATCTCCGCGGCGGCATCAGTGATGCGCTCCATCTCGTCATCGTTGAATTCGCCCGTTCTGAATTTCTGGCTCCTGACGCCGGCGATGGAGCTGATGAGCCTCTGGGCAAGCTGCTCGTTCGTCATCTCGAGGGAGAATATGCCGATCCCGATCTCGGGATGGCTCCTGGCGATGTTCGCCGCGATGTTCAGAGCGAAACTGGTCTTTCCGACGCTGGGTCTTGCGGCGAGGATTATGAGGTCCGAGCGGTTGAGGCCGGTCGTAACTCTGTCCAGATAGCTGAACCCGGTGCTGATGCCGAGATACTTCTCCCTGTCGTCGCCTATCAGCTTCTCCAGATCGCTGAGCACCTGGAACGATACGTCCTCGATGCTCTTCATGTCGGAGGTGCTGCGCCCGCTGCGGATGTCGTATATCTTCTGTTCCGCCAGATCCAGCAGTTCGTTCGCGGGAGTCTGTCCGTCGGATCCGAGCTCTATGACTTCCCTGCAGGAGTTTATCAGCGTTCTCTGAAGATATTTCTCCGTGACTATCCTGGCGTATGCCGTGACGTTTGAAACGGACGGCACCGTCTCCGTGACGCTGTACAGATACAGCTTGGCGTCGTCCGCGCTGCCGAAGATGCCGGCGGAAACAACGCTCTCCGAAACGGTAACGAAGTCTATGGGCTTGCCCGACGTCTGCAGGATCATCATCTCCCTGAAGATGTCGGCGTTCTGTTTTGAATAGAAATACTCCGGGCGCAGGATCCCGAATACGTCATCCTGTACCGAAGAGTCCACGAGCATGGCGCCTATGACAGCCTGCTCCGCTTCCGTATTGTACGGAAGATTGATCCCCAGCGCATCCAGGGGAAGACTGACCCTTGACTCTGACATCAGTTCTTTTTCTCCGTAACTATCACATAGAAATCAGCATTGACTCCGGTGTATATCTTTGCTCTCGCATCGTATGTCCCGAATGTCTTTATGTCGGCATCGAGCTCTATCTTTCTCTTGTCGAGGTCGACGTCAAACTGCTCCTTGAGCGCGGTCGACACTTCCTTTGAGGTGATGGAACCGAAGAGTCTTCCTGCCGAACCGGCCTTTGCCTCGATCTTGACGGAGCTTCCGCTGATCGCGGCGGCGATCTGTCTGGCGTTTTCCAGTTCCACCGCCTTGCGGTGCTCCAGAGCTTCGTTCTTGCTCTTGATAGCGCTCATCGCCGCCGAATCGGCTACGATAGCGAGCCCTCTCGGGATGAGATAGTTCCTTGCATATCCATCGGATACGTTCACTAGTTCATCTTTCTTCCCTGTTCCCTTGATGTCCTGTTTTAGTACGACTTTCATGAGGACCTCCTTTACGAAGTTCTTTAATGTATGTACAGATATATCAGATATCCAGTATTACCGGGATGATCATGGGGCTCTTCTTGGTCTTCTGGTACAGGAGCCTTCCGAGCTCCGCCCTGATCACTTCCTGCATCTCGCCTCTTCTGTATCTGCGGGATGAGCGGAATGACTCAAGGAGCTCCATGGTCCTGTTCCTTATGTCGTTCATCAGTTCCTCTGAATCCCTGACATATACGAAGCCTCTCGATATGACCTCCGGACCGCTGACTATGTCCCCGGACCCGTTCTCGATGCCGCAGACGACGAACACGAGTCCGTCGCTGGACAGGCGCTTTCTCTCTCTGAGCACGGCGGCTCCCACGTCGCCTATGCCGTAGCCGTCCACCAGGACCCTGCCGCTGTCCACGGTACCGTTGAAACTTGCCTTACCGTGGCTGAACTCCACGACCTTTCCGATCTCGGACAGGATCACGTTCCTCTCGGGGATCCCCATCGAGACCGCTGTGGAGCGGTTGGCTATCAGGTGCTTGTACTCTCCGTGTACCGGGAAGAAGTACTTGGGCCTGACGAGGGATATCATCAGCTTTATCTCGTTCTGGCAGGCGTGACCTGAAGCGTGCACTTCATACATCGACTCGTAGATCACGTCGCTCCCGAGTTTGAGGAGCGAATTGATGACTCTGGTGACTGCTTTCTCGTTGCCCGGAATGGGCGTTGCCGAGATTATGATGAAATCCTTGGAAGTGATCTTTATCTGTCTGTGCTCCCCGGCCGCCATCCTGGAGAGGGCCGACATGGGTTCTCCCTGGCTTCCGGTGGTGATTATCACCAGATCCTCCGGTCTGTACGAGTTGACGGATTCCACGTCTATCATGGTACCGTCCCTGAATCTCAGATAACCGAGCTGCTGGGCGATCTCCACATTGCTGAGCATGCTCCTTCCTGATACGGCTATTTTTCTCCCATGGTTCTCAGCGAAATCTATGATCTGCTGCAGTCTCTGGATATTGGACGAGAATGTGGCGATTATCACTCTCTTTCCTTCAGCCCTGCTGAACAGCGCTTCAAAGGACGAGCCCACATTGCTCTCCGACAGGCTGTTGCCCGGTCTCTCGGCGTTGGTGGAGTCGCACAGCAATGCGAGGACTCCCTTCTCTCCGTATTCCGAGAGCCTTCCGAGATCCGCTGTCTCCTCAAAGACCGGCGTATAGTCGATCTTGAAGTCGCCGGTGTGCATAATGACGCCGGCGGGAGTGGTGATGGCCAGCGCCGCGGAGTCCGGAATGGAATGGTTGACTCTGATGAACTCTATGCTGAAGCATCCCAGATGCACGGTGTCGCCGGTGTGGACCGTATTTAGCAGATCAGTAGCGGAGATACCCGTCTCGCTGATCTTGGAACTGATGAGACCTATGGTCAGAGGTGTGGCGTAGATAGGCAGACGGAACTGCTGAAGCAGGAACGGTATACCCCCTATATGGTCCTCGTGGCCGTGGGTCACGACCAGACCTCTGAGCTTGTCCTTTATTGATTCAAGGTATGTGAAATCGGGTATTACGGTATCCACTCCGAGGAGGTCGTCATCCGGGAATGCCATGCCGCAGTCGACGATGACTGCGTCATCTCCGCAGATGAACAGGGTCATGTTCTTCCCGATCTCCTCCAGGCCTCCGAGCGATATGATCCTCAGCGGTTCATCCGACTGTATCTTTTTCTGCCTGCTCTTCGTCGCGGGTTTCGGGGATGCGGGAACATTTTTCTTTGAGGTCTTTTTAGCCGTGTCCGTCTTCTTTGCGGAAGACGCGGCTGCGGAAGCCGTCTTCTTCTCCGCTGCTTTCTTTTCCGTTTTCTTCGCGGTTCTGCTGCTTTTCGCAGCTGTGCTGCCGGAAGAGTTCTTTTTTCTTTTTGTTTTGTTTTTTTCTGTAAGATCGATCTTATCGTAAATCTTGGGCATTAATTCTCCTGAATAAAAAAGTTATATAATAAACGAAATAATCGGTTATAATCGTCATCAGTGTGATGGTTATCTATCATTATAACATCTGACTGACCAAAACAGTTAGATGTTTCAGATCATTTTGAGGACTGCAATGAAGAAAGTGACTGTATATACAGACGGCGCGTGTTCCGGGAACCCGGGACCTGGCGGCTGGTGTGCCATCCTTATATATAAAGATATAGAGAAAACTCTCAGCGGAGGCAAGAAACTGACCACAAACAACGAGATGGAACTGACCGCGGTCGTCAGCGCTCTGGGCGCCCTGAAGGAGAAATGCGACGTCAGCGTGTTCTCCGATTCCCTCTATGTGGTCAACGCGGTCAACAAGGGCTGGCTGGCGAACTGGCGGACGAACGGATGGAAGAACTCCAGAAAAGAGATACTTCCGAACCTCGAGCTCTGGCAGGAGTTCGACAGACTGATCAGCGGGCAGAAAGTGTCCTTCACCTGGGTCAAGGGCCATGCAGAGAACGAGTACAACGAGAGATGCGACAGGATAGCGGTCATGGAGCGGGATAAGGCCTGAAGGCAGTCCTTCCCTGCGATTGCCACGAAACACCTCTTATGATAAGATAGTTGGAGATTTACGGAGGAAAGGAAAAATGGAAGAGAACTATACCAACTTTTTGCACGAGATAATAGACGAAGATCTCGAATCGGGATACTACAAGGAGATCCACACCCGCTTTCCTCCCGAGCCCAACGGCTATATTCATATAGGGAGCGCAAAGGCTATCTGGATCAACTGGATGACTGCCCACAAATACGGCGGTCTCTTCAACCTCAGATTCGATGACACCAACCCCGTCCGCGAGGGCGACGAGTTCGTCAACTCCATAATAGAAGATATGGAGTGGCTGGGCTGCGACCCCAACGGAGGCATATTCTACGGTTCTGACTATTTCGATAAGTGCTATGAACTGGCGGAGAAGCTGATCGTAGACGGAAAGGCATATGTGGACGATCTCTCGGCGGACGAGATGAGAGAGTACCGCGGAAACCTTACCGAGCCGGGCAAGGACAGTCCCTACAGGAACAGAAGCGTGGAAGAGAACCTGGATCTGTTCAGAAGGATGAGAGCCGGCGAGTTCCCCAACGGCAGCAAGACTCTCAGAGCCAAGATAGATATGTCCAGTCCCAATATGAACATGAGGGATCCCGCGATCTACAGGATCATCCATGTTCCCCATCAGAGACAGGGTGACAAATGGTGCATCTATCCGCTGTACGACTTTGCTCATCCCATCCAGGACGCCATGGAGGGCATCACCCACTCCATGTGTTCCATCGAATTCGAGAATCACCGCCCGCTGTACGAGTGGGTCATAGATAATACGGGCGTCCCGGATCCCAAGCCGAAGCAGAGAGAGTTCGCGAGGCTCAACGTCACATACACCGTGATGAGCAAGCGATATCTCAGGGAACTGGTGGAGACCGGCGTAGTGGACGGATGGGACGATCCCAGGATGCCCACGATCTGCGGACTCAGAAGAAGAGGCTACACTCCCTCCTCTATCCTGACATTCGTCGAGACCGCCGGCGTCGCCAAGACCGACAGCCTTGTGGATATCGGACTTCTGGAGCACTGCATCAGGGACGAGCTCAACAATGACGCCCTCAGGCGCATGGCCGTCCTCGATCCGGTAAAGCTCACGATCACGAACTATCCGGAAGACAGCACAGAGTACTTCGAGATCGCGAATCATCCCGCCAGGCCGGAACTCGGGACCAGAAAGGTATCCTTCTCCGGATCGCTGTATGTTGAGCGCGCCGATTTCATGGAGGAACCGGTACCGAAGTATCACAGGCTCTATCCCGGCAACGAAGTAAGGCTCATGGGCGCCTACATCGTCAAATGCACCGGATTCGTAAAGGATGAAGACGGCAAGGTGACGGAGATCCTCTGCACCGCCGATCTCGAGACGGGCGGAAAGAATCCCGCCGACGGAAGAAAGATCAAAGGCACGATCCACTGGGTAAATGCCAAAGACTGCGTCTCCTCCAGAGCTAGACTCTATGACAGGCTTTTCACCATCGAGAACCTCAACAGCATGCCCGAGGATAAGTCTTACGGCGATTTCCTCAATCCCGATTCCGTCAGGGAGATGCCCGATGTCAAGCTGGAAGCGGCGATCGGCAGCGATACCGGTGTAGAGAGGTATCAGTTCGTGAGAAACGGCTACTTCATCAGGGACTGCCACGACAGCAGCGTCTTCAACAACATCGTTAACCTCAAGGACAGCTGGGCAAAAGAGAAAAAATAACGTTCGTTTATGTATAAAGGCCGGTACCTTTACAGGTGCCGGCCTCTCTTTTTTTATGTTCAGATCCTGCCGTATTCCTTTACCAGCGACATGATCCTGTCGGACAGCGCTTCCGTAATCGCGTCTGCGGTCAGTCTCCAGCGCCAGTTGCCCTCCTGAACGCCCGGAAGGTTCGTTCTGGAGCCGCTTCCCGTCTCGAGAAGGTCCTGCATCTGTACTATGAAGAACCTCGCCTCTGATGAGAGCCCCAGCCGGATCATTCCGTCCGCATCGGGAGTCAGCCCCTTCTTCTTCATATACTCTGAGAAGAACTCCAGCGACTGTTCGTCAAGAGAATCCAGCCACGGGCACACCGGGTCGTTGTCATGAGTCCCGGTATAGCAGATGCAGTTCACATGATATGCCTCAGGGAGATAATCGCTCTCGCCCTCTCCGGAGAACGCGAATTCAAGCACTTTCATCCCGGGCAGCCTGCTGTCCCTGAGTAAAGCCTTGACCGATGGTGTCAGAAGTCCCAGATCCTCCGCGATCAGCTTCATATTCCCCGCTGCGTTCTTGAGGAAGCGGATGAATCCGATCCCGGGTCCTTCCACCCACTCGCCGTTTATCGCGGTCTCTTCGTCTGCGGGTATTGTCCAGTATGAATCGAATCCTCTGAAGTGATCTATCCGCAGGTAATCGTAAAGGATGCTGGCGGATGAAACGCGTCTCTTCCACCACTCGTATACCCTGTCCTTCTGTTCATCCCACCTGTAGATGGGATTGCCCCAGAGCTGACCAGTCTCGGAGAAAGAATCGGGAGGTACACCGGCGACCACGGTCGGATATCCCTTCTCATTCAAGCGGAACAGATCGCGGTTGCTCCAGACGTCCGCAGAATCCATGGACACATATATCGGAGCGTCCCCCACGACCTCGATGCCGTTTCTGTGGGCATATCTCAGCAGAGCCTTCCACTGGGAGAAGAACTTGAACTGACAGAAGCGGTGATGCCTGAGCATGTCCTCATGCTCTTCCCTGAAGGCTTCTATGATCTCCGGTCTCCTGTCCCTGTATTCCTCCGGCCACTCAGTCCAGGCAACCATTCCGAACGAGCGCTTTATCGCCATGTACAGCGCGTAATCCTCCAGCCAGGAAGCTGACTCGGTGAACTCGAAGTAATCCTCGTCCGGCGATGAGAAGAAACGCTCCGACGCTTTTTCCAGGATCTCGTATCGCGTGGAATAGATCCTGCCGTAATCCACGAACTGCGGATCCCATCCGTCGTCCGCGCCGGCCAGATCCGCTTCCGTGAGAAGCCCCTCGTCCTTAAGCTTATCTAGGTCGATGAAATAATCATTCCCCGCGAACGCCGAGAAGCACTGGTACGGCGAATCTCCGTAGCTCGTCGGGCCAAGAGGCAGCACCTGCCAGAGACCGACTCCGCTCTTTGAAAGGAAATCCACAAAGGAATACGCTTCCTTCCCCAGCGATCCGATGCCGTATCTGGAAGGAATGGAGTAAACAGGGAGTATGATGCCGAATCTGCGGTCCATCTTATACCTCGGTGTTTGTTCTGGATAATAAAAACACCGCTTAAGCGGTGTTTTTCTGGAGCTGCTAGGCAGATTCGAACTGCCGACCTCGTCATTACCAATGACGTGCTCTGCCGACTGAGCTATAGCAGCAATGGCGACCCGGATGGGGCTCGAACCCACGACCTCTAGCGCGACAGGCTAGCGTACTAACCAGCTGTACTACCGGGCCATATGGCAGGGGCAGAAGGAATCGAACCCTCGGCATTCGGTTTTGGAGACCGACGCTCTACCAGCTGAGCTATACCCCTAGATTTTGGTGGGCCTTCAGGGACTCGAACCCCGGACCGACCGGTTATGAGCCGGCTGCTCTGACCAACTGAGCTAAAGGCCCTTATTGAACTGCCAAGACATTATAATAGAAAAGAACTTGCAGTGTCAACAGAAACATAAGTCTCCGCAGAACGTCGTTTTTACGCCATTATAATGCTGTCTCCGACTCTTAACTGTAGCCCGTCTCTCGACGGGCTACGTTAATGTCTGGCGCCTCAAGTAGGGCTCGAACCTACAACCCTCCGGTTAACAGCCGGATGCTCTGCCATTGAGCTATTGAGGCTTAAAAATGTGAGAGCCAGCACCTACCTATCTTCCCAGGTCGTCTCCAACCAAGTATTTTCGGCA
>JAFYZY010000067.1 GCA_017548485.1 Oscillospiraceae bacterium
CTGCTCAGGAGCAGGTTAAGGAACAAGGAGTCGGAGGGCGAGCAGAAGCAGGTGATAAGAGGCAGCGGACTCATGTTCCTCGCCGCGTTCATAGTTGCCGGGCTGAACCACAGATTCGGATGGGTGCATTTCCCGAGACCGGTGGTCATCGCCGGCTGCGTGATATTCCTGCTTTCCTACGTGATGTTCGCCGAGGTGCTCAGAGAGAACGCGTATCTCTCAAGGATCATAGAAGTACAGGAAGGACAGAAGGTGGTCGACACCGGGCTGTACGGAATCGTCAGGCACCCCATGTATTCGGCCACGGTGTTCCTGTTCCTGAGCATGGCGCTGATACTGGATTCGCCCATTTCCTTCCTTATCATGCTGGTCTATATACCTCTCATCGCCAAGAGAGCGAAGAACGAGGAGAAGGTCCTGGAGGAGGGACTGGAAGGGTACACCGAATACGAAGAAAAGGTAAAGTACAGGATCATACCGTTCATCTGGTGATCTGATACGATCGCGAGGCTGACATGTCACAGTTCAGGAAATATCTTCCTCCGCTTATTATCATTGCCCTTTTCGAGACCGTAGCAGTGGCGCTGTGGCTCACCAAGGACAATGTTTTCTATCTTTTAAATTTCAGCTATATCGGGGCATCCATAGCTCTCGGTATGTTTCTGTTCATCAGGAAGTACAGATACGCAAGACGTACAGTCCAGCTGCTGGTAGGACTGTATATGCTCGTGTATCTCGGGATAATCTGCCGCGAGAACATGCAGATCGAGGGGTTCTGGTACTATCTCTTCTCCGGTGTGTTCGAGGCTGCGACCATACACTATGCGGTCGCCAAGATATTCGGACCGCTGGTATTCGGGCGGGGCTGGTGCGGATACGCCTGCTGGACGGCGATGGTGCTCGACTTCCTGCCGTACAGAACGCCTGCGGGACCGAGGAAAAAGATCGGGTGGATCAGGTATATTGCCTTCGCGGCGTCGCTGGTCTTCGTTATTGCGCTGTTTCTGGCAAAGGCAGAAAACATGGAACGCATAATGTTCCTTGCTTTTATCATCGGTAATATCATTTATTATGGTGTAGGCATAGCGTTGGCATTCGTCCTCAAGGACAACCGCGCCTTCTGCAAATACATCTGCCCGGTGACGGTTTTTCTCAAACCTATGAGTTATTTCTCGCTGTTCCGCGTTAAGTGCGACAAGAACAAATGCATAAGCTGCGGAAAGTGCAGACGCGTCTGCCCGATGGACGTTGATGTTACTGACAATTCACGGAAAAGAGAGAACGGTACAGAATGCATCCTTTGCATGGAGTGCGCCAGAAACTGTCCGCGCAACGCGCTCTAATAAGATCAATAAACAAGGAATGGGAAAAAACATGAATCGTACGAACGAAGCTGCAATCAGGATCAAAGACGCGCTCAAGCTGACGCTGAACATACAGGCGGTCAAGTTCATAGAGGATCCGTCGGAACTCCCGGAAGGCGTGCTCAACGCCAGGGAAAACTTCGGGCACTTGTCTCTCTGCCAGGCCTTCGCGCTGGTCAAGAGAAAAGGCCTCACGCTGTATACGGACAAGAGCTCCGAGTGGTGCTGGGCACCGGTGGTATCTCTGGGCTACGCGGACTGCTCTCCCGGAACGGAAGCCTTTGAGGTGATAAAGCCTCTCATGGGCGTGACTGATCCCGAGAAGGCGCAGAGATTCTTCGAGGAATACCCGAGACTGCCTCTGGGCAGATACAGCGGCGTGCTGTTGGCCCCGGCTGACAAGGCGGAGTTCGAGGCAGACGTGCTGCTTATAAACTGCGACGACAACTTCCAGATGCGTTCACTGATCTCCGCGGTCAAATACAGGAGCGGAAAGATGCTGGAGGTAAAGCTGGACCCCATCGACTCCTGCATCTACACACTGGTCAAAGCCTTCATCACAAAGGATTACACTCTGGCTCTCCCGGATCCGGGCGAACAGGAGAGAGCGCTCTCGGGTAAAAACGAGATCATAATGGCGGTGCCCGCAGAGAAGCTGGATGATCTTATGGCGGGGATCACGGCGCCGATGTTCAGGCACAATCAGGATCCCGAGCTTCCGGAAGATATGGAATTCGATTTCCCGCGTCCGCCGTTCTACAACACTGTGTTCAGACTGTGGGGAATGGAGGAGGGACCGGAATGGTCTTTTCGCAGACCGGCAGAGAATGAATAAGATAAAAATGATTCATGTTTCTGATGAAGACTGCTCGGACTATCATTAGATCTGCGTTCTTAGAGGTTATATGTGGATAACACCGGACTGACAGAAAAAAACAAAACACCGAAGGAGCAGATAGAAGCTCTTCCCTGCGGATATAAAAAGTCAGTGCGTGAATACGATGCTGAGTATGTCACTGACGTCCTGCGCGGGGCAGAGCTCTGTTCTTTCATGGCTCCGGCTCTTAACTACCGAAGACGCGAATGCTACTCTGTCCTGAAAGATTATATATTCGGTCCCCGGCAGGACAAGGTGTTTGTGTTATATGGTCTTCGATACACCGGAAAGAAGACGATGATAAGGCAGATCCTTGCGGATATGGACGGTGAGATGCTGAACAGGACTGCGTATATTCGGCTCACAGAGAAGAATACGATGTCAGATGTATACAAGGATCTCCGCACACTGGAAAGGAACGGATACCGCTATGTGTTTCTGGATGAAGTGACACTTATAGAAGACTTCATCGATGGTGCGGCTGTCCTGTCGGACGTGTTTGCAGCCAGCGGTATGAAGATCGTGCTCTCGGGCACGGACTCTCTGGGTTTCCTCTTCACTGAGGTCCAGCAGCTTTATGACAGATGCATCATGCTGCATACGACCTTTATTCCGTATAGGGAATTCGAGCAGGTGCTTGGCATAAAAGGCATTGACGAGTATATCCGTTACGGCGGCACGATGAGCGTCGGCGGTTTGAACTACAACGAGGATTCTCCCTTTGCCGGCAGCGCGAATGCCAGAGAATACGTGGACACAGCTATCGCGCATAATATCCGGCACTCTCTTCGGTGCTATCAGCAGTCCGGTCATTTCCGCAAACTGCAGGAACTGTATGAAAGGGATGAACTGACAAGCGCGATCGGCCGTGTCATAGAAGACCAGACTCACAGTTTTATGGCTGAAGTACTGGATCAGCTGGAGATAAACAGGGAAGACCAGACCGCAGTACCGGAACCGGCACATGCGGAGGATATCCGGGAGTACCTTACACTGCTCGACCTCACGCAGAATGTGGATATCGTCATCATGCCGGGCGGAGAGAAAATACGTCGTACCGTGATCGCGCAGCCCGGACTCCGGTATGCGCAGACCACCGCTTTGATCGAAAGCCTTCTGCTCGATAAGGAGTTCTTCGATCTCTCCATTACTGAGAGGAACAGCATACAGAAACGGATCATCAGTGAGATCATGGGCCGTATGATGGAAGATGCGGTCCTGCTGGAGACGAAACTGGCGGATCACAGGAAACAGGTATTTATAATGCAGTTTGCTGTCAGAGAGTTCGACATGGTCGTGTTCGATCCCGCATCAAGCAGCTGCAGGATCTATGAGATAAAGCACAGCACCGAGATCGCTCCGGAGCAGTCGCATCATCTGACCGATGAAGAAAAATGCAGGATGACGGAACACCGTTTCGGGACGATCACAGGCAGATACGTCATCTACCGCGGCCCGGATACTGAAGCGGGAGATGTGCAGTATCTTAACGTGGAGAGATATCTGTGCTCTCTGGGATCGACCGTCAAATAGCTATATAAGAGAATCATATTTTTTCAAGGAGATCAGATCATGGATAAGAAACCGATTATGGACCTCAAGATCGATTTTAACGGTCAGGTGCTCACACTCAAGGGAGAAGTCGCCGACGTAGTTATGATACCTTTCAAGGGAACAGTGGAAGGGGAGATATTCAGTGGGATAATCGAGCCCTGCGGCGTTGATACGCAGGTGGTGAACGCAGCCAAGGTCCGCCACATGTCGGCGAGATATATGCTGACCGGAAAGGACAGCACGGGAGCGGATGCCCATATCTACGTTGAGAATAATGGTTGGTTTGACGACAGCGTGCCATCGGAAGGCGGAAGTTTCCGCACAGTGCCGACATTCTATACAGACAGCGCAGCGCTGGCTCCGTATCTGCACACGAGAAGATTTACCGGGGAAGGCAGCATAGAGACGGACGGACTGCACATAAGGTTCTACGAGGTCTGACTTATCCAATTATGCAGACAGTATTTATAAATTGGCCTTATACACGGAAACTTTGACTATAGTGATAAGAAAACCAGCCGACAGGGAATAGACCTGTCGGCTGGAACTGTATCAAAGTGTTGCTGTACGTATCAGTGACTTAATGCCATGGAAAGCATGCTCTCGTCCTCGGTGACGGACGAGAAGAACTCGAAAAGAACAGACGCTCCGTCTTCTCCTGGGAAATAATCGAATCCCACGTATTTCGCCTCTTCCTGGTTAAGATAGAGGAACATCCTGGCGGATGCCGCCTTCTGCGGGTCAGTCATATCGTAGCCGGCTTCCTGCAGTTTCTCCGCGTAGGCATCCAGGAAAGCTTCGGCAGCTGCGCTGCTTTCGAATTGCTGGGTCGCAGTCACGAACAGCCCGGTAAAACCGGTGATCTCATAGCGGTATCTGGCCTGATCCCTGCCTGCGACGTTTCCGGTGAGATCTGCGGAAGGAATGCCGTATTCGTCCGCAAGACGGTTGACTTCTTCCGCGCTGAGCAGACTCTCGCTCTTGGCTTCTATTATGACGGATTCGTCTCCGAAGGTGGTCCTGAAGATCTTGGATCCGTCGGAAGACTTGAACGCCCTTACGTTCTCGCCAGCGACGAAGGATTCCTCGAATCCCAGTTCAAGCAGTCTGTTTCCGTAATCGTCCCAGTATTCTTCCGCGGCCTGCATGTCGCTGAATGTGAGGATGAAAGGCATATAGAGATCGTAGTCAAAGAAATAGGCGAAACCTTCGTTGCGGGATGCCGACTGCTCGGTCGCGCTCCATCCTTCGAACAGATCCGTGTCTGCCAGCTCCGCGAAACCGCGCTGCTGCAGCATGCTGCTGATAGCTTCGATGCCTTCGTAGGACGGTTCCTCATCGTACATCATGCCTTCCATGACGAAACCGTTGTCGTAGCGCGGATAGAGCTCAGCGTAAGCGCTGTATTTTTCTCTCAGCAGTTTGCGGTAGACCGTTACGGTGCTGCCGTCGTCCTGCTTTTCCAGGTATTCCTTATAACCGCTCTTTAAGAGCAGGGACTTGTATTCTTCCACGTCCTGCTCTGTAGCGTGGGCATCGGTGATGCGGATGCCGAGGAACTGGTCGTAAGCTTTAGGATCGAAGGACAGTGCGTAACTTGCAAATTCGGGGAAGGGAACGGTTTCTCTGCCGTATCCCCTCATGAATACGAGATCCATATCGGAGGCATCTCTGCTTGTCCAGGCAGTCCTGACTTTTGGATACTCAGGCTTCTTGCGCCATTCCGCTATATGAGGTTCATTCTCAGCTTCTCCGAACCTTAGAGTGAGATCAAGATCGTCGAAGTAATATGTGCCGTAGTCGGGAACAGCCGCGGTGAAACGCACCGCTGTAGGATCTACCGAGTCGAAGGTCATATGCACTTCTTCCATCTGTTCCAGGGCGATCTCTCCGTATCCGCCAAGACAGCATAGGGTGTATTTGACGTTCTCGTCGTTCGAGGTGAACTCCAGAGGATTCTCCACGCTATTGTAGAAGAGTTCGAAAAGGTTACCGTCCGTGATGCTGATCCAGCTGTTGGGGAGAAGCTCTCCCGCCGATTCTAAGGCTGTCTTGCCTATGGAAATGAACTCAATGTCGCCTATCTCATCGTCCTCTATGAGCGTGGCGAAAGTCTCATCATACATATTCATATACGCATACACGGTGGGATAGCCTTCGTGAGGATAAACGAAATAAACGAGATCCGGCGTATAAGCGTTGGTCACCACGTTCCTGGGATCTCCTGCAACATAGTTTCCATCCTGCAGTTTCTTTACGAAGTTGTTCATGGCGAGTTCTGAGATCTCGGCGGGAGTCAGGTCGGAGATGTCGGGACCCTCATCATCGCCGTTCCCTTTGTTGTTCGCGCCGCAGGAACAGCATCCTATCAGCAGAAATACCGCAAGCAGCAGCGCAAGTATCTTTATGTTTCTCATTTAAGTTCTCCTGAAATGATAAAAAATTATTCGTCGTAGAGCAGCGCCCCGAAGAATGTCACCGTATTCTGTCCGCCGTTGTAGTGCAGGCCCGCTTTTCTGGCCATCTTGGCGATGTTGAATCCATATCCTTCTATCGTGTGATGGAGCTTGTCGGGATATCTGCAGGGAGAGTCGGGCCAGGTGCATTCGTCACACCTGTCGCAGCCTTCGTTTCCGAGAAACAGGCTTCTGCTCAGGATCGGGCTGATGAGGTCGTCGAAGCGGTCCACGGTGCGCCTGAAATCCGTCATGGCGTTCTGTATCCCAAGACTGTCAAAACTGCCGTTCAGCTTATAGCAGCGGTCGAAAAGCAGCATTCGGCTGAACTGACTGCAGCGCTC
>JAFYZY010000068.1 GCA_017548485.1 Oscillospiraceae bacterium
CCCATGCTTGAAAGCACGGGCTTCCCGCTTCACAGGCAATAACCTTATCAGAACAAGAAACGAATCTCTTATTCTGACAGAGGGTTTGACCTCCACGGGACTCTGAGCTCTCTGTTCCGGAGAGACTATAATTGTTCCTTATTTATAGGATCATTAACGCTGACTTCTCACCTCCAGTTCATTTTATGATCTATCAGCTATTCTTTTCTGACAGGTACTCGGTTAACAAATACTGGCAGCAAAAAAAAACTCATCCGAAGATGAGCTAGTGTATCAGGATATTCATTTCACCCATTCACTTGCAGCAATTGCCGCTTGCATCATCTTTCGTTGAGAGTATTCTATCACAATAACATATACAATTCAATGAACCTACAGTTCAATAAACAAGGCGATTCATCCCATGTTTGAAAGCACGGGCATTCTCGCCATATTTGTAAAGAAGACCAACAAATATAAAGCACAGGCTGCCCGTCAGGGCAGCCTGTTTTCATGTATGAGGGAAGATCTGTTTCTATGCGTCAGATCTCCTGTTTGTCCTTTAGGGTCTTGGCATAGGGGGCGATCAGGACGGCGGCGATGGTCGTTATGATGATCTCCGGGATCATGTAGGAGCCGTTGTATACGGCGCTGTAGAGCAGCATCAGGGCAGTTCCGTTGAATTTCGAAAGCACGGTCTCCCCGAAGGAGGACATGTTCTCAAAGAACCACTCTGCGTATTCGCCCCAGACTACTACTCCTGAGATGAAATGTGAGAGAAATCTGAGCAGGGTCGCGATGACGGTCCCGGCGGCAAGAGCGCGGCGCGGGTTCTTCCCGTCGCGGAAGATCCCTCCGAGCCCTAGTACTGTGAACGCGACAATATAATCGAACACCAGTTCCACCGCGAAGGCCACGGGGCCGAGACCGGAGCCGGAGAATCCGGTTATGAGCTGTATCAGCGAGAATGCGAATCCGGTCAGCAGTCCGTTCTTTACACCAAACACATAGGATGCCAGGATGATGGGAAGCATGGAGCAGAACGTGATGGAACCGCCGTTGGGCAGGAACTTGAATTTCGGGTAGACCGATAGCACTGCGGACACTGCGAGCAGCAGAGCGCAGGACACAAGTGTGCGGAGCTTTTTGTTTTCCATTGATATTAAGATCCTTTCTGGAAGTTGTTTCTTTGATAATGCGCGATCGGGAGCAAATGAAAAGCGGCAGAAAACTGCCGCTCGTACGTCTTTGATAAGCACTCCCTACGACGTGATTAAACGACAGGTTCCAAGGGATCGGACCGCGTCCGTCTCAGCCTTTCGGCACCCCTGTGCTGCATGATCCACTTTTTCCAACAGTCAGTCTACCCGTGCATATACGACTCTGTCAAGACCTGAGTAGTCTTTTTTTACCATGACTCGGCTGTAACCGATCTGTCCGAACAGAGACACGATGCTCTCAGCCTGGTCGTTTCCTATCTCGAAGGCGAGGATCCCTCCGGGTGCGAGTTTGCTGCGGTACGCGGGGATGATGTGCCTGTAGAAACTGAGCCCGTCTTCTCCGCCGAGGAATGCCATTCTGGGTTCTTCTCTCAGCTCGGCGTAGTTTCCTTCGTAATCCGACGGAGTGATATAAGGGGGATTGCATACGATGAGATCCTGGGAAGCGTCGGTCATCTCCGCCTGGTACCGGAAGACATCCGCCTGCCTGACGGTTATGCCGCCGCACAGCGCATCCGCATTCTCTGACAGGAGCCCGCAGGCCTCCTCCGACAGTTCCACCGCTGTTACGGACGAATCCGGATATGCCCTTTTGAGAGATATAGCGAGCACTCCCGTGCCGCTGCAGAGGTCGGTGATGACTGGCTGATCCATACCTGCCAGAAGATCTATGCATGTCTCGGCGAGGATCTCGGTCTCGGGGCGGGGAATGAGGGCCCGTCTGTCCACTTTGACTTCAAAGTCCAGGAAGGGCCACTTTCCGCTTATATACTGAAGAGGCTCACCGGAAGCGCGCCTCTGGGACAGTTCTCTGAGTTTTTCTATCTCATCCTCCGTGAGGATATGCGACAGCTCGAATCTTCTGTGACCGGTGGCTGTCTCATAGATCACGCTGATATCGTTCTCTGTGGGAACGATACCTTCTTCCAGGATATTCTTTATCAGGCGGCAGGCTTCGAAAGAGTTCATAGTGCTGCCTCGGAGAGATCTTCCGGTATCACCGCCTTCATGGCAGTGATCGCGACCTCTATCATGTCGTCGTCGGGCTCGAATACCGTCAGCCTCTGGACCCAGAGGCCCGGCGCGGACATTATCCTGGAGAGAGCATTGTCGTGCCTGCCGGCGTATTTTATGCACTCGTAGGACAGACCCATTACGAGTGGCAGGCACAGCAGTTTATAGAGCACTCTCATGCCGGTGGAGACCCAAGGCACGAAGGAGAATATGAGGATGCTGATGAGGACCGTGATGAACAGGAAACTGGTGCCGCACCTGGGGTGGAACCTTCCCATCTTCCTGACGTTCTCCACAGTCAGTTCCTCTCCCGCTTCAAAGCAGAAGATCGTCTTGTGCTCCGCACCGTGATACATGAACACGCGCTTAATGTCCTTCATGCGGGACACCAGGAACAGGTAGCAGAGGAACATGGCTATCTTCAGTATGCCTTCGATCAGCGTTTTGATCCCGTCTATCGGCAGGACCTTTGCAATGAGACCTGTGATCACTGTGGGCAGCAGAACGAAGAGAGCTATGGAGAGGAATCCAGCCAGGACCGCGGCGACTAAGCCCACAGTCTGGTTGGTCTTCTCGCCGAGATGCTCCTTGAGCCATTTGTCGAACTTGTCCTCTTCGTCTCCGTCCGGGAAGGCGATGTCGGTAGACTTCATGATGAAGGAATAACCCGACTTCAGCGCCAGATACATGGCGGCGACTCCTCTCAGGATGGGGATATCCTTAAGGGGATTGGAGGGCGTATGAGATATCTCGGTGCGGATCTCTCCGCCCGGTTCTCTCACTGCGAGACATGTCAGTCTGGGACCCTTCATGGAGATCCCCTCGATGACTGCCTGTCCGCCTATGGATGTCTTAAAACTCATATTTGCTGCTCCGAAGACTGCTGAACGTTTTTGTGGAGGGGAAGAGTCAGGAACACGGTGGTGCCGTGTCCGAGCTCGCTCTCTATCCTCAGTGTTCCGCCGTGTGCTTTCATTATCTCGTCCACGAGGGAAAGACCTATGCCCGTGCCGTAGACGGAGTTGCTGGCTCTGTAATATCTCTCCGTGACTCTGGACACCTCGTCCGGCGGGATGCCGGGGCCGCGGTCCCTGACGGATATTATCGCGCTGTCTTCTTCTGTGGTAAGTCTGACCGATATGGTCTTTTTGCGGGAGGAGTACTTGAGCGCGTTGTCGAAAACGTTTGTGAACACCTGGCGCAGTCTGTTCTTGTCCGCGTCCACTATGACCGGATAGTCCGGTTCTGAATACTTAATGATTATCCCGAGTTTCTGGGCTCTCTGCTCAAGAGTGAGCACGGCGTCGGAAAGCTCCGCCCCGAGATCCAGCATGACCGGGTCATATGACAGCTTTCTCTTGGACTCGAGTCTGGAGAAGTCCAGAAGGTCTTCCACTAGTCCGGAAAGGCGCTCGGTCTCGCTGGATATGATGTTGAGACCTCGCTGATACAGTTCGTCGTCGGCGGAGACGCTGCTGATGGTGTCGCTCCATCCCTTTATGGAGGTGAGGGGAGTCCTCAGCTCGTGGGAGATGGATGACACGAAGTCGTTCTTGAGGTTGTTGGTGCGCTGAAGTTCCGCAGCCATGTCATTGACGATGTCGCACAGTTCTCCGAACTCTCCCGAATATATATTGTCGATGCGGGTATCGAACTGTCCCGCGGCAACGAGTTTGGCGGTGTCTCCGATAGCGTCGATGGGCCGCTTGAGCGAGGCGATGTACAGGCTTCCGGTAAGGCTGACCAGAGCAATAAGGATCAGACCGACCAGCACCGAAATACCTACGTTCCGCAGCAGTCTGCCGTCGATCAGTTTGAGCGAGCTGACCAGTCTGACTGCGGCTGCGTCG
>JAFYZY010000069.1 GCA_017548485.1 Oscillospiraceae bacterium
GACAGTTCGTGAGCCATCCTACCTACGGCAGCCAGTTCAGATGCGAGGGATGCCAGATCACTCTTCCGACCACCTCAGCTGCGATCCTCAAGTTCCTGTCCGGCAAGGCGGTGCAGGGTATCGGTCAGGTCATCACCAGGAGACTGGTGGAGGCCTTCGGGGACAGCACCCTTGAGGTGATGGCAAAAGAGCCGGAGAAACTTGAGAAGATCAAGGGCCTGACAAGGAAAAAGGCACAGGACATCAGTTCGGAAGTGTCCAGGATATTCGGGCTCACCGAAACGGTGCGCAATCTCAGCGCCATGGGCCTCAGCACCGGCGATTCGCTGCTGCTCTACAACGCGTTCGGGTACGACGCGACATCCCTGATATCGGACAACCCGTACATGCTCTGCGAATACCCGGTATACAAGGAATTCACCGCGGCTGATCAGCTGGCGGAGGACCTTCTGATACCGGAGACTGATTTCAGAAGGATAAGGGCCGCGCTGATCAACACGCTCAGACACAACCTCGGCAACGGGCACACCTGTCTTCCGACCGAGAGGCTCATAGATGTCACCGCGAACTATATATCCGTGAACAGGGACGACGTGGAGATCGAACTGTACCGCAGCGCCGAGGAGGGAGTCTTCCGTCAGCTCAAGGCAGAGGAAGGCGAACTGACCTTCCTGCGGGACATGTATGACGCCGAGAACTATATCGCCGAAAGGCTGAGGAGCCTCACCTCCACCCGCTATTTTGAGAAAGAGGACGCAGGCAGCCGCATAGACCGTTTCCAGGAGAGGACCGGGATAGAGTACGAGCCCCAGCAGAGGGCCGCTATCATGGCGGCGATGTCTTCCGGAGCGGTGGTGATCACCGGCGGTCCCGGAACAGGGAAGACCACCACGGTCAACGCGATCCTTGCGCTGTGCGAGGAGAAGGGGGACCGCGTGGCGCTGTGCGCTCCCACCGGGAGAGCGGCCAAGAGGATGACGGAACTGACGGGAAAGGAAGCCAGGACCATCCACAGGCTGCTGGAGGTCGGTTACGGATCCAGGGAGAACATAAGATTCATCCACAATGAGGAGAATCCTCTCAAGTACGATGTGGTGATAATAGACGAGATGTCCATGGTGGACAGCCAGCTGTTCTGCAGCCTTCTCAAAGGCATAAAGCCCTGGTGCAGGCTGGTGTTGGTCGGAGACGACCACCAGCTGCCCAGCGTAGGCGCCGGTAACGTCCTCAAGGACATAATCGCCAGCGGCATCTGCGAGACAATAGAGCTGGAAAAGATATTCCGACAGGCCGCTGAGAGCCTGATCGTGGTGAACGCCCACGCGATAGTTGAGGGCAGCGCGCCTGACCTCAAGCGCAGGGACAAGGACTTCTTCTTCCTGGATACCGAGAAGGAGAATATGCCGGATCTCATAACAGATCTCGTATACAGGAGACTCCCAAAGAGCTACGGACTGGACCCGCTGGACGACATCCAGGTCATCACGCCTTCCAGGCTGGGCCTGTCCGGGACCGGTACGCTCAACGACAGCCTCAGGGACAGGCTGAATCCCGCGGCTGAGAACAAGAGAGAGGTCAAGGTCGGAGCTCTCACCGTCAGAGAAGGCGACAAGGTCATGCAGACCCGCAACAACTATGACATAGAGTGGACCAGAGACGACGGAGAAGAAGGCGTGGGAGTCTTCAACGGGGACATCGGGATCGTAAGCGGGGTGGATACCCGCGACGGGATCATCAGCATACGGTTCGACGACCGCGTCGCAAGATACGATCTGGACCAGGCGAGACAGCTGGAGGAGGCATACGCTATCACCGTGCACAAGAGCCAGGGAAGCGAGTTCCCCGCAGTGATACTGGCCGTGGGGGATACGCCCAGAAAACTGTGTTACCGCAATCTCCTGTACACGGCTGTCACCAGGGCAAGAAGCCTGCTCATCATCGCAGGAAACGAGGATCTGATCTCGCTCATGGTCAACAACGACCGGAAGATGTTCCGCTACACGGGGCTCATGTATATGCTGAGGCCACAGGAGTGATACTTTCTCAAATAAGAGGTCGATAAAAATGAGTAAGATAACCTATCCCGGGATAACATCCTGCGACATATATCTGCCATCGGAGGACACCGATATCTATAAGTGGGCGGTGATCGCCTGCGATCAGTTCACTTCACAGCCCGAATACTGGAATCGGGTCATTGATACCGTGGGTGAGGCCCCTTCCGCTCTCAAGATTATGCAGCCGGAGGTGTTCCTGGACCGCGGCGACAGCAGCGATGAGATCTGCTGCCGCATGCAGCGCTATCTTGACGAGGGTATCCTCGTAAAACGCGTGGAGGACGGGTTCGTCGCGGTGGAGAGGACCACGCAGTCAGGAAAGAGACCCGGCTTGATCTGCGCGATGGATCTGGAGTGCTATGATTTCAGGGACGGAGACCACATGGTGAGAGCCACCGAGGATACCGTCACCGAGAGGCTGCCCGCCAGAGTGAGGATAAGAAGAAAAGCTCCCGTGGAGATGCCCCATGTCATGGTTCTCATAGATGATCCGGAGAAGACCGTCATAGAGCCGGTGTTTGAATGCGGTGACAACAGGCTCCTGTACGATACAGATCTCATGGAGGACGGCGGACATCTGAGAGGATGGGCCGTGACGGCAGAAGCTGAGAAACAGAGGATATCCGGCGCACTCTACGCTCTTCTTGAGAAGTCGGACGGATTCCTGTACGTCGCCGGCGACGGCAACCATTCGCTCGCCACTGCCAAGATGTACTGGGAGGAGAGAAAACAGCAGATCGACCCGTCGGAATATGACAGCGATCCCGCGAGATTCGTGCTGGTGGAGCTGATCAACCTGTATTCCGATGCACTGATCTTCCGGCCGGTGCACCGCTTTGTTAAAGGCTGCACGGAGGAAGAACTGCTGAACAGCTTCTGCGCATATCTAAGGGAGAGAGGGATGAGCCTCGGAGAAGGGGACGACCTCATCTTCGTGTCGCGGGGATCCGAGAAGCCGTTTTCCATAAGCGGCAGCGAGGGCAGGCTGCCCGTCGCGGTCCTGCAGGATTATCTGGACCGGTTAGCTTCCGAGAGAGACTGAATAACCATGGATTACATTCACGGAGATGACGATCTGAGGTCTTTGTGCGACGACGGACAGACTGTCGGCATCCTCCTCAAGATATTCAATAAGCTGGAACTGTTCCCCGGGATCAGAGCCGGGGGACATCTCCCCAGAAAGACCTTCTCCATGGGAGAGGCGAGAGAGAAGCGGTATTACCTGGAGTGCAAGAAGATCCGCTGAAAAGACCCGGATAGAGGATACGGAGCAGATGTGATATGTCTGCTCCGTTTTCTTGATATTTCAGCGGGTAGTTATTTTCTATTACTTCCCGATGTTGTAAAATGATTTCAGACAATATAGCCAAAACGAAAGGAGTGAATATCTTTGTTTATCAAGAAATTGTACAACGACATCGACACCATCGTTGATGAGTCCATGGCAGGCGCCAGGCTGATGGCGCAGCCGGATGCTGATAAGTACAGCAGAGTCCTCCCCGGCACAAGGATCACTGTCAGAACAGACAAGTACAAGAAACCCAAGGGACTGGTAAAGATCGCCGGAGGCGGCGGAGCGGGACACGAGGGCCCTCCCGGAGTCATGTGCAGACCCGGCGGATCCGACTGCTCGGTGCGCGGCGACATCTTCGCGGCGCCTTCCGGAATGCAGCTCTTCCGCGGAATCCAGGAGATCTATGACGGTAGCCCGATCTTCATGAACGTCCCCCATCACGCAGGCGACGTGCTTAACGCAAAACTCTGCAAGCAGCTCTGCGAAGCTCACGGAATGACCGAGATCTATCAGTACAGCGGATACAACGACGTAGGTTCTGCCCCCAAGGAGAGGGAGACCGAGCGCCGTTCCATGGGCGGCGGCCTCAACTGCACAGGCATCATGGCCGAATGCGGCGAGAGCATCCAGGAGATCCTCCGCATGGCCGACAAGTGCAACTCCCGCCAGAGGTCCTTCGGTGTCGGCATCAGACCCGCCATCCACCCCACATCAGGCCTTCTCATCATGGGCGATATGCCGGAAGACGAGATCGAGATGGGCATCGGAATGCACGGCGAGTCCAGCGGCAACCGCATCAAGCTGCCCCGCAGCCGCGAGCTTGCCCAGATGATCGCCAAGATCCTTCTGGACGATATGCCGGTCGCTTCCGGCGAGGACATCGTGCTGAGCCTCAACGGACTGGGCGGAATGACCTGGACCGAACTGGATATATTCTACAAGGACCTTTACGAGTTCCTGGTATATGACTGCGGCCTCAACATCTGGAGACACAACGTCCGCAACGCCGGAACACAGGAGCTCGGCGGATTCATAGTCGCCATCGGACATCCGGACGATGAGATCAAGAAGTGGATGACCACACGCATCCCCAAGGGACTCTATCCGGAAGACTGATTATCACAAAACATCAGCCGGTCATCTTTCCGGATGACCGGCTGAGACCATTCATAAGGAGAGAAACAAATGCTCAGAGAAGTAACAGTTGAGAACGGAAAACTGCTGGGAATACCCGCAGCGGATCCGAGGATCACTGCTTTTAAAGGAATACCCTATGCGGCGCCTCCAGTGGGACCGCTCCGCTGGAAAGCGCCTCAGCCCGCTGCGGACTGGGAAGGCGTGAGGGACTGCTCAAGGTTCGCGCCTATATCCATGCAGGAGACCCCAGGCCTCAACCCCGATGATATCTATACCAAGGAATGGCACGTGGATCCGCAGATCCCCATCAGTGAGGACAGCCTTTACCTCAACGTATGGACGCCAGCGAAATCCGTCGATGAGAAGCTTCCCGTCATGATCTGGATCTACGGCGGAGCGTTCAACAACGGATATACCGCTGAGATGGAGTTCGACGGCGAACGCATTGCGAGAAGAGGAGTCATACTGGTCTCCATCGCATACAGGCTCAACGTGTTCGCGTGGCTGGCACACCCCGAACTGACCGCGGAGGATCCCGACGGACCCAACGGAAACTTCGGATTCCTGGACCAGAGAGCGGCGTTCCAGTGGGTCAAGAGGAACATCGCCGCGTTCGGCGGAGATCCGGACAACGTGACGGTGTTCGGACAGTCGGCAGGCGCCGGAAGCATCCTCGCTCATCTCGTATCCAAGAGATCGGTGGGTCTGTTCAACAGGTGCATAGTGATGTCCGGAGGCGGCATCCGCGAAGGAAAGAGCAGGCCGAACAACACCCGCGAACAGCAGGAGGAGATTGGAGTAAAGTTCCAGAAGTTCCTGGGCTGCGAGAACTTCGCGCAGATGCGCGAGATCCCGGCAGAGGAGCTCATGAAGAAGGCACTCGAGTTCATGAGGCTGCCCGATTCCCCGAGATTCCCGTTCACCCACTTCACCGACGGCTGGTTCCTGGACACCGACTGGACAGAGGCGCAGCTCAAGAATGATCGCCAGATGGTGCCGGTCATCGCGGGACACACCACCAACGATTTCAGATGGCCTCCGTTCGGAGTAAAGGATATGGAGAGCCTCAGAAAGTACGCTGAAGACCGCTATGAGGACAGAGCGGAAGAGTTCCTGAGCCTCATCGAATACGACAAGGGAGACTTCAAACACTCCATGGATCTGGCCTGCGTTCCGATGCAGGAAGTCGGAAGCGCGATCTGGGAGGAGTACAATGCCAGGATGGGCAACGATCCTATCTACGGATACACCTTCGACGGCGAGATGCCCGGAGACAACGCCGGAGCGTTCCACTCCAGCGACCTGTGGTTCGTGTTCGAGACGCTGGCGAAATGCTGGAGACCGTTCCAGGGCAAACACTACGATCTCGCCAGAAAGATGTGCAACTACTGGACTAACTTCGCAAAGAACGGCGATCCCAACGGATTGGACAACGACGGCACTCCGATGCCCGAGTGGAGACCGTACACGCTGGAAGAGCCTTATGAGATGTACTTCGGCGATACCGTCCACATGAGGACGGAGAGGAATCCCGTCATCAAGTTCATCGTCGACTGGAGCATAGACTGGCATAAGGCGCACCCGTATTCATCCAAATAAAACTCATGTGGTATAAACGGACAGGCAGACGCGTGCTGCCTGTCCGTTGGTTAAGGAAAGATCCGCAGAACAGAGAAACGGATTGATTTAGGCCGGAAGATGTGACATACTATGTGGTGAACGAAACACCGAGGTGGTAAGAATGGGACTTTTCAAAAGGAAGAAAAAAGAAGAAGCCGTTGAAGTCAGGGAAGAGACGTCTGCAGTCAGCAGCGGTATCCCCAGCGAAGTCATCGCAGCCATTTCTGCCGCCGTATACTGCATGTTCGGAGAAGGCGCAAAGGTAATGAGCGTCAGACGACAGCAGAGATCAGGAAGGTCTGCCTGGAGCATGGCAGGTCTGTTGGAGAATACCAGACCTTTCTGATGATATGACATGGTTTATCAGACGGAGGATCGGTATGATCCTCCGTCTATTACTATATTAATGGGAGTTTGATATGGCGACTGTCACTGATTATTTCGGAGAACTGGTATTCGATGACGCGGTCATGAGAGAGAGCCTCTCGCAGGAAGTCTACACATCGCTGAGGAGGACCATAGACGAGGGCGCTGAGCTGGACCTCTCGGTGGCCAACGCCGTGGCTTCCGCCATGAAGGACTGGGCAATAAGCAAAGGCGCGACCCACTATACCCACTGGTTCCAGCCGCTGACCGGCATCACCGCGGAGAAGCATGACAGCTTCATATCTCCCGGCAAAGACGGGAGAGTCATCATGGAGTTCTCCGGCTCCGAACTCATAAAGGGAGAGCCGGACGCGTCCAGTCTGCCCTCCGGAGGTCTGAGGGCAACCTTTGAGGCCAGAGGATACACCGCGTGGGATCCCACGTCCTACGCGTTCATAAAGGGAAACACGCTGTGCATACCCACGGCGTTCTGTTCTTACGGCGGCGAGGCGCTGGACAAAAAAACACCGCTGCTTCGGTCCATGGACGCGCTGAACAGACAGGCGCTGAGGATCCTGAAGCTTTTTGGGCATGATGAAGTCAAGAGGGTATGGCCTAACGTCGGCGCAGAGCAGGAGTACTTCCTTCTGGACAGGGAGATGTACAGGCAGAGGACCGACCTGGTGATCTCCGGCAGGACTCTTTTCGGGGCAAGACCTCCCAAGGGACAGGAGATGGACGACCACTACTTCGGAGCGATAAAGCCGAGAGTGGCTGAGTATATGGAGGATCTCAACAGGGAACTGTGGAGACTTGGGATCATGGCAAAGACGGAGCACAACGAGACGGCTCCGGCTCAGCACGAGCTTGCTCCGATCTTTACCAGAGCGAACGTGGCCATAGACCACAACCAGCTCACCATGGAGATAATGGGGACCGTGGCGCAGAGACACGGACTGGTATGCCTGCTTCATGAGAAGCCCTTTGAGGGAGTCAACGGATCGGGCAAGCACAACAACTGGTCGCTGTCCACAGACACGGGAATGAACCTGCTCTCGCCCGGCGACACGCCGTACGAGAACGCGCAGTTCCTGCTGTTCCTGTGCGCGGTCATAAAAGCCGTGGATGACTACCAGGATCTGCTGAGGATCTCGGTGGCCACAGCGGGGAACGACCACCGTCTGGGCGCCAGCGAGGCGCCGCCGGCCATCGTATCCATGTATCTGGGGGAGGAGCTCAGCGGAGTGCTCAGGGCCTTTGAGAATGACGAGCCGTATCTCAGCACCGGTTCCGAGACCATCAAGCTCGGAGTAGATTCGCTTCCGGATCTGCCCAAGGACTCCACCGACCGCAACAGGACATCGCCTTTTGCGTTCACCGGAAACAAGTTCGAGTTCAGGATGCCCGGATCCGCGGGCTCGCTTGCCAGCGCCAACATAATGCTCAACACCGCGGTGGCGGAGTCGCTGAGGATCTACGCAGACTTCCTTGAGAAGGCGGAGGACTTCAACGAGGCTCTGCACGGCCTTATCAAGCACACTGTCACCGAACACGGAAGGATACTGTTCAGCGGCAACGGATACGACGAGAGCTGGGTCAGGGAGGCCACGGAGCAGAGAGGACTCTCCAACTACGCGACTACAGCGGACTGCCTGCCGCATCTCCTGGATGAGAAGAACGTCGAGATGCTCTCACGACACGGAGTGTGCAGCGAGAGGGAACTGAGATCCAGATGCGAGATACTGCTGGACAACTATTCCAAGACCGAGATCATAGAGGCAAACACCATGATCCGCACGGTGAGCAGACAGATACTGCCGGCGATCGCGGAGTTTGAGGACCGCATCTCAAGGACAGCAGCGCACAAGGCCGTCATCGTAAAGGATCTGGACTGCAGCTACGAGAGAGATGTGATCTCGAAGCTGTCGGCCCTCGCGGACAATATCTACCGCGTCTCAGCCGAGCTTGAGTCGGCGGTGGAGGAGGAGACTGCCGCTGATAACACAGAACACAAGGCCCGGATAGTCCGTGACAGGGTGCTTCCCAAGATGAAGCAGCTCAGGGAATGCTGCGACAGCGCGGAAGTCCTGGTGGGAAAGGAATACTGGCCGTTCCCCACGTATGAATCCCTTCTGTACAGCGTGGAGTGACCATAACATAATACTGCTGCTATGACTGGTGCCGCGGCGACGCGGCACCTTCTTCGTTCCAGAGTATTAGATTTTGCCGTGGTCTATAATGAACCCGTATGGTAAAATAACTATGTATGCAGTTAAACAAGGAATAGCTTTTATGAGTACAGCTGACAGATTTATAGAACTCAGAAAAAGATATATAGAGAGCCAGTACAGCAGACTCAATAAGGAACAGCTTCAGGCCGCGCTGACCGGCAAAGGAGCTGTCCTCGTGCTCGCCGGAGCGGGGAGCGGGAAGACAACCGTCATAGTCAACAGAATAAACAATCTGCTGAGATTCGGAGACGCATACGAGTCCCAGGAACTGTGGCCCGATCCCACGGACGGGGATGTAGCGGAGCTGGAGCAGCTCATAAAGAACGGCGGCAGACCGTCGGATGATCTTGCGCGGATGCTCAAAACGGGCAATATCAGACCCTGGAATATCCTCGCGATCACATTCACGAACAAAGCCGCGGCTCAGCTCAAGGAGAGGATAGTCACGGCGGTCGGGGAAGACGGGAACGACGTGTTCGCGTCCACCTTCCATTCCGCGTGCGTCAGGTTCCTCAGGCGCGACGCCCAGAGGCTCGGCTGGCCTCAGAACTTCACGATATACGACACCGACGACTCTGAGAGAGTCATCAAGGATATCTGCAAAGATCTCGGTGTGAATGACAAGTACTATCCTGTGAGGATGCTGGCATCAAAATTCTCTTCCATCAAGGATCATATGATGACAGCGGATGAGTACCGCAACTCAAACCGGTATGACTCTCAGACAGACACCATACTGGAGGTATATGAGAGATATCAGAAGAAATTGAAGGACGCAGGTGCGTTCGATTTCGATGATCTCATCTACTTCACGGTGAGACTGCTCGAACAGAATGAAGATGTCCGGGAGTACTACCACAACCGGTTCAAATACATAATGGTGGATGAGTACCAGGATACCAGCCACGCGCAGTACCGGCTGGTGAAGCTGCTTGCAAACGACGACAACAATGTGTTCGCGGTGGGCGATGACGATCAGTCTATTTATAGCTTCCGCGGAGCGAATATAGAGAACATACTGAGATTCGAGAAGGATTTCGCACCGGCCAAGGTCATAAGACTGGAGCAGAACTACAGATCCACGAGCAATATACTGAACTGCGCGAACTCCGTCATAAGGAACAACAGCCAGCGCAAAGGCAAGGAACTGTGGACGAATGCCTCCGACGGAGAGAAGGTGGAGATCAGACTGTGCGACGATGAGGTGTCGGAAGCCGCATTCGTGGCGCAGGAACTGATGAAGCACAACAAGAAGGGCATACCATTCTCGGCGCACGCGGTGCTCTACAGGACGAACGCGCAGAGCAACGCCTTTGAGACCTATTTCATGCGAACAGGCGTGCCGTATAAGATAGTTGGAGCTCTGAGATTCTATGACCGGGCTGAGATCAAGGATGTCATGAGCTATATGGCTATTGTAAGCCAGCCCTCCGACGACCTCAGACTAAAGAGGATAATCAACCGGCCTTCCAGAAAACTCGGCA
>JAFYZY010000070.1 GCA_017548485.1 Oscillospiraceae bacterium
ATGAGAAAGATCAATGACCTGATAGAAAACACGCCATACATCACAGATCTCCAAAAGATGTTTTATAAGACGATGATCTCGGAACGGAAGGAGAAGATCCTTGACAGATCCTTGCAGCTTGTGAGGAACAGGGATCGGGATATGGAGAGATAGTGAGTTCGAAGAGCTGTAATTCGCACAAAATCAGATAATAATACTGGCGGAGCTTATACAGCTCCGCCAGTCCGTTTCTGTTTTTGAGAGACACTCATACTCCTTTGAATACCGTCTTCAGGCTGTTCCAATAGTAGTAGGGCACGAGGAAGTCGGTGTGATAGAAGTCGGATACGGAGAAGTAGATGTTGTTCTTCTGGGGATCCTTTCCGTAGGAGAACACGTCCTCCTTTACAAGGAACTTCATCTGCTCCGTCATCTGGGCGACGTCTTCCTTGCCGCCGTTAGTTGCATAGATGAAGAACGGGAGCTCCGGATGAGCCTTGATGGGCTCGGTCACATAATCGATGACCTCCTGGTCCGTCATCGGCTCGCCGCGCTTCTTGTCTCCTCTGGTGCCGCAGCTCATGGGGCAGAACCACCTGAAGTACTCGAAATCGTGGTGGATGATCCTCCAGGTCATGACGCCGCCTCTGGAGTATCCGGAGAAGGCTCTGTGGTCTCTGCTGGCCTTCACGCCTTCGAGGGACGGATCTTCCAGATATGTGTTGAACTTCATCTCCACGGCGGGGATGATGTCCTGCACAACTTCCTTGTAGTAGTAGCCGGGAACGCCCTCCCAGCCGCCGTCTCCGGCGGGCACCTGACCGGTCAGGATCCTCTGGTCGGCGTCACCCATCGGGTCGAAGTAGTAGGTGATGGACACGATGATGCAGGGCTCGAGCTCTCCAGAGTCGAACAGCATGTCCAGCATGGGCTTGTTGCCGCCTATGGAGAAGATATCGGGGGCGCAGGTGTTGCCGTGCTGGTAATACAGCACGTTGTACTTTTTGCTCTTGTCCTCCGGGTCGTAGCCGTAGGGCAGATAGACGTAGCAGAATTTCGGATAGGTCTTTCCGTCCTCATAGACGGAGGTGGTGTAATCGACTCTCTCGATGGTGCCTTTCTTTGCGGGAACGCCGGTCCTCAGCCTGGTGTTCTCCTCAAAGACGGTCTCGAAATCGATCAGTTCGCCGGCTTTGTTTACAACTGTTCTGAAGTCGCTCATGCAAGTCTCCTTTCCTGATGATGTACGGTTCGTGTTTCTTCTGTCTTAATTATACAGTTTTGCGGTGGCGATAGGATAGTGCTGAGCGCCGGATACGCGTCTTTTGGCGAGGCGGTGATATAATCTGTTAAACGGATATACCTTCAGCAGCAGAAAGTGATACGCATGGACGGTTATGTGTGCAGGATCGCCTCTCTGGAAGAGATGCATGCCAGGTGGGACTACAACATCGCGGCGGCATCGGGAGACAGAGAGAACTGGATCATATGGAAGAGGGAGAACATCGATCAGTTCATCAGAGGACTGATCATCCCTTACTATGGTTTTCTGGACGGCGAGGCGGTCTGCGAGTGCACCGCAGTGATATCGCCGGAAGCGATGCCGGATCCGCAGGGGCTGGTGGATGACAAAACGGCGTATCTGGCGGCGTTCAGGACGAACAGGGAACACCGGGGGAAGGGATATTTCTCCAGGCTGTTCCGGTTCATGCTGGACGACCTCAAAAGCAGGGGATACGAGAAGGTCACCCTCGGAGTGGAGCCGGAGGAGACGGAGAACAGGGAGATCTACAGGCATCTCGGCTTCCATGAGCATATAAAGGACGCAAGGGACGTATATCCCGACGAGACGCAGATAGACGTTGAGTACTATGGAAAAGAATTATAAGGCGGAACAAACGGTCATTCCGGAGAAGATAAGGCAGATGACGGCGGGCAGGGCTTCCCGGACCGACGGCACCGGCATGTCGAATGCTTTGGTCACGGTCTTCGACGACTGCGTCCTCAAGATCGCGCCGTACCGCGGCCGCAATGAGGAGACCGTGGAGGTCATGCGCTGGCTGGAGGGAAAACTGCCCGTGCCCAAAGTGCTCTGCTACGAGAGCGACGGAGTTCATCAGTTCCTTCTTATGAGCAAAATACCCGGAAAGATGGCCTGCGACGAATACTGGATGAGCAGACCGGATGAACTGGTAACGAGACTTGCGGAAGCCCTCAGGATGCTCTGGAGCACCGATGTTGCGGGATGTCCGCGAATAAGGGATATAGACGCCGAACTGGAAGAGGCGTCATACCGCGTACAGAACGGTCTGGTCGATATTGCGAATACCGAGCCGTCCACCTTCGGGGAAGGGGGATTCAGGGATCCGCAGGAGCTTCTGCAGTGGCTCAGGGACAACAGACCAGACTATGACCCCGTGCTGTCTCACGGCGATTTCTGCCTGCCGAACATATTCCTGGACGAAAATGGCATAAGCGGGTTCATCGACCTCGGGGAGACCGGCGTCGGAGACAGATACAGGGACATAGCCCTGTGTTACAGAAGTCTCAGGAGCAACGCGGAAGGCGCATACGGAGGGAAGGTGTATCCGGACATAAGGTCCATGGCGCTGTTCGACGCGCTCGGTATCGAACCGGACATGGACAAGATAAGATATTATCTGCTGCTGGACGAACTCTTCTGACCAAATAAATGACAGCAAAAAGGAACGCGGAGACCGGTGAATGGTATCACAGGCCTCCGCGTCTTAAATTATGAGGAATCTATCTATAGTAGTTGTTTTCGTCTGAATCAGAAACACTGCTAAAGACTATGAGTTGACGGCCTATTATCCTCTGTTGGGATACATGTCGTCATCATAGACGTTGTCGAGCGTGACATAGAATGTGTTGGTCTCATAGAAGTCGGTGCCGGGATCCTGTCCCAGAGCGATCTTCTTGAACATGAAGTCAACACCATAGTATGCCCACTGCCACTGCTTCTGGACCAGCGTGCAGGTCGCGAGGCCGTCCTTGACGGCGTTGATGACCTGGTTGACGTCGTCGGAGAGGACAGAAGCACGTGCATGGCTGGTGCCTGCATCGAACCACTTGTTCTCTTCCCAGACAGCGGCAACAACGGATCCGCCTGCGCTGTCGCACATGGTGGTGTTCCAGTTGGGATGCGAGAGCATCATCTGCTCGCAGAGCGCCTGTCCGTCAGGACCGCCGGATACACCGGACTGATAGTCGAGGAGCTCAGCGCCTTTGTCGGCGTTCTCATTCAGAACATCGGTGATGCCCTTGAGACGCTGGATCATTCCGAGCTGAGCGATGGCGCCGTGGTTGAGGATGACCTTGGGACCGCCGTCTACCCAGTCAACTGCGAACTGAGCGAGCTTGCGGCCGAAGTTCTCGTTGTGTGTTCCGACGAACGCGATCCTCTTGCTTTCGGGGCAGTCGGTGTCCATCGTGAATACGAGGATACCCTGGTCAACTGCCTGGTTGATGACGGGGGTGACGGCATCCGCGTCGGATGCGGCGATCAGAAGTCCGTCATACCTCAGGGAGATGAGGTTCTCAATGACCTGGATCTGAGCGGTGGAGCCGAACTCTGAGGGTCCGGTCAGCTCAAGTTCGACTGTCCAGTCGGGATACTCGGTCTTGAGTTCTTCCACTCTCTTGGTGCCGCCGATTCCGCACATGTCCCAGAAGTCTCCGAGAGCCGTGTAGACGACAGCCAGCTTCATGCTCTTTTTCTCTTCTTTATCTCCGCCGCCTTCTTCCTTCTTTTCGCCGCAGGCGACAAGGCTGAGAGCAAGGACGAGGATGAGAAGCACTGAAAGAAGTTTCTTCATGGTTCCTCCTTTTTTTGTTACCCTTTTGTAATATATGACAAAAGCGGTGTGATTCTTAGTCTATAAATATATGCATATAGACTAAAAACAATATAATATCGGCCATAAATTATGTCTAATAGTTAATGCTCATTGATAATGATGCATAAGATGTATGAATGTCTGAAAGGAAACATTCTGAGCAGCTGAAGACTGAAAAACGTAAAGAACGGTGACTGTGTCACAGCCATCGACCTGATCAAGAAAATAAAACTTACCGCGGACGTGTTCTGATCTGCGGCATTTTGCGGTCACTATCAGGCGGTTGCTAAGACCACTGAACTGCGCATATAAACAAAAAAATCCTCGCGAGGCGAGGATTTCTTTGTTGCTTGGATTACTAATTGTTTGGGATGAGACCCCGCTTGCGGATCCGCATAAGCGGTGCTGTGAGAGAGCGGACTGGTTCGCCCTACTCGGTTTCTTTTTCCAGACTATGTATGAACGGTCAATTATCCTCTGGTGGGATACATGTCGTCATCATAGACGTTGTCGAGCGTGACATAGAATGTGCTGGTCTCATAGAAGTCGGTGCCGGGATCCTGTCCCAAAGCGATCTTCTTGAACATGAAGTCAACACCGTAGTATGCCCACTGCCACTGCTTCTGGACCAGCGTGCAGGTCGCAAGGCCGTCCTTGACGGCATTGATGACCTGGTTGACGTCGTCGGAGAGGACCGAGCAGCGCTGATGGTTGGTGGCAGCATCGAACCATTTGTTTTCTTCCCAGACAGCGGCAACAACGGATCCGCCTGCGCTGTCGCACATGGTAGTGTTCCAGTTCGGGAAGGAGAGCATCATCTGCTCGCAGAGCGCCTGTCCGTCAGGACCGCCGGATACACCGGACTGATAGTCGAGGAGCTCAGCGCCTTTGTCGGCGTTCTCATTCAGAACGTCGGTGATGCCCTTGAGACGCTGGATCATTCCGAGCTGTGCGATGGCGCCGTGGTTGAGGATGACCTTGGGTCCGCCTTCTACCCAGTCAACTGCGAACTGAGCGAGTTTGCGGCCGAAGTTCTCGTTGTGTGTTCCGACGAATGCGGTGCGCTTGGAGTTGGGGCAGTCGGTGTCCATCGTGAGGACGAACATGCCGGCATCAACAGCCTGGTTGATGACGGGAGTCAGACCTTCCGCGTCTGCCGCGGCGATGGTCATTGCCTGATAGCCGAGAGCGATGATGTTCTCGACGACCTGGATCTGGGCGTCGAGACCTCTCTCTGCTGCAGCTGTGCACTCGAGTTCGATCTCATAGTCGGGATACTCGGTCTTGAGTTCTTCGATTCTTTTGTAACCGCCCTGTCCGCACATATCCCAGAAGTCTCCGAGAGCAGTGTAGATGACCGCAAATCTGAGCTTGGTCTTCTCCTTGGGTTTGTCTCCGCCGCCCTCGTTGCCGCCGTCATTTCCGCCGCCCTTATTGCCACAGGCGACAAGACTGAAAGCGAGTACGAGGATCAAAAGGACCGACAACAGTTTCTTCATGGTTCCTCCTTTTTTGTTACCTTCTTGTAACAAATGACAAAAGTGATTTGAATCTAGTCCATAAAAATATGCATATAGACCAAAATCAATATATCAAGGAGCAAATGCTATGTCTAATAGTTATTGCATATAGGTAATTATGCAGCGGCTGCATAGTTGGTCGAGGAGAGGTATATCTGTTATCATCTTCTTCGCATAGGGGCGAAAAAGCACTTCGCGGTTCGGAGAATGTGTCGAAGAATCCGAAATCGAAGCTCATTGAGGACGGTATTATAAAAAAAACGGAGATCTGCCGTATATGGCAGGTCTCCGTCTTTTCCGGGCTTTGAGGAACGTATTCAAATCCCGACTTCTTTCAGTACAGATCCGATCCAGGATTACTGTCATTTTCAATATAATATAAATGATGTTGTCATGTAAAATTGTTATTTGTTATAATGAATCATACAGTGTGCGTATAACAGAATAATGCTTGTCACGATCTAAGGAGTTGAGTCCATGGACATACAGGTCCTCAAGAATTTCCTGCTGGTAGCGCAGGAGAGGAACATTACACGGGCAGCAGAGAGCCTGCATATAGCGCAGCCGACCCTGAGCAGGCAGATCCAGAACCTGGAAGAGGAGTACGGCAGACAGCTGTTTTACAGAGACAACAAGACCATAAGACTCACAGAACAGGGGAGGATACTGCAGCAGAGAGCAAACGAGATCATATATCTCTTCGAGAAGTCCCGGTCCGAGATCAACCCTGTGCCCGGTACGGTATCAGGAGAGATCCGCATATCGCTCTGTGAAGCTTCGGCGGTAGACTCGATATACGCTCTTGTGAAACAGTTCCAGACTGAGTATCCGCTCACCGTGTTCAGGTTCTTCAACACGTCCAGCGAAACATCGTCGGGACTGATAGAAGACGGGATTGTTGACATGGGCCTTCTGTTCGGTTACGCGGACGGCAGGCGGCTCAATTCTCACCGCCTCAGAAAAGAGGAGAGCAGAGCCGTTCTCATGCGGAAAGATCATCCTCTCGCCGCCAAGGAGGAGATCAGTATGGAGGACCTGAAGGGATGGCCTCTTGTCGTTTACCAGGATGCAGTCCGGGGAGTGCCTTCCATGATAGAGTACGGTCTGACAGCTGATGACATGAAAGCCACTTTCACGACCACATTCAGCGCCTTAAAGATGGTGCAGCAGGGGATCGGCATCGCAACGATCATAAAGGATACCGTCGACAGCTCGATCGTGACAAACATCGCAAGTCTCGTCACCCGACCGATGAAGGACGCACCTCTGGTCCCGACCTTCCTCGCGTGGAAGAGAAACGGGACTCTTTCGGATCAGGCGTCACTGTTTCTGGATATGCTTAAGGAGAACCTCTGACTTTCCGGAAAAAGTAAAGAACACCGCGGACACCGCGGTGTTCTTTTTTAACTGTACGGTTCTGTGTATCGTCTGAGCAGGTTACTGCCTTGTGGGATACATGTCGTCATCATAGACGTTGTCAAGGGTGACATAGAATGTCGCGGTCTCGACGAAATCAGAGGGCGGATCCTGTCCGAGAGCGATCTTCTTGAACATAAGATCTACTCCGTTGTAGGCCCACTGTGCCTGCTTCTGGACCTCTGTGCAGGTCGCGAAGCCGTCCTTGACGGCATTGATGACCTGTGCCGTGTCATCGGAAAGGACGCTGACGTGAGCGGGGTTGGTGGCTGCGTCGTTCCAGCCGTTCTCTTCGTAAACAGCGGATACGAGGGAGCCGCCGGCGTGTGTGCAGAGGGTGGTGTTCCAGTCGGGGTTGGACAGCATCATGGCCTCAACTGTAGCCTGACCCTGGCTGAAGTCCTGGGGAGACTGATAGTCGAGCAGGACAGCGCCCTTGCTGGCGTTCTCTGTGACGACATCGGTGATGCCCTTAAGACGCTGGATCATTCCGAGCTGCGCAACTGCGCCGTGCAGGACGATGAACTTGGCTTCTGTGCCATACTCGTCATGTCTCTGGATAGCAAATTCAGCGAGTCTGCGGCCGAATTTCTCATTGTGTGTTCCGACGAAAGCAAGACGCTTGCTGTCGGGGCAGTCGGTGTCCATCGTGAACATGATGATACCGGCATCGGCTGCTGCGTTGATGGTGGGGGTAAGACCCTCAGCGTCGGAAGCAGCAACAAGGATCCCGTCATACTGCAGGGAGATGAGGTTCTCAAGCAGCTGGATCTGTCCGGTAACACCGGCTTCGGACGGACCGGTGAGCTCGAGCTCGACGGTCCAGTCGGGATACTCTTTCTTGAGTTCTTCAACTCTCTGGGTACCGCCGATGCCGCACATGTCCCAGAAGTCTCCGAGAGCTGTGTAGACGACTGCGAGCTTCATGCTCTTCTTCTCTTCTCCGCCGTCTTCTTCCTTTTTCCCGCCGCAGGCGACGAGCGAAAGGGCAAGGACGAGGATGAGAAGCAGTGAAAGAAGTTTCTTCATTTTTTCCTCCTTGATTGTTAGTCTTTTGTAACAAAATTACAAAAGAGAAAGAATTGCGTCCATATTCTTGTCTATATGGACCATGCCCAATATATCAAGGGGAAAAAGCCATGTCTAATAGCAAATACTCATTTAAGACCATGCAAAAACGGCATGGGTTACGGCGTGCGAGGATGCGGACACGGAATGGGATCGGGCGGGCATTTCGCGCAGCGGAAAAGATGCCTCGATGCTGTTTTTAGTATATACTTCATTTGTCAGGAAAGGCTGGAAAGAATAATGGAAAAAGAGATAAGAGGAGAAAAGGTGATCCTGCGGGAGCAGCGGGAGGAGGACGCCAGGTTCTTCGCCTACTGGTTCAACCAGCCGCAGATCATGTTTCAGTGCGGATTCACGGATCTCACCGACGAAGAACAGGAAAAGAAGTACATAAACGAGTATCACCGCACGGAGGACTCGGACTGGTATACCGTCACCTCGGCTGACGGGGAAGTCATCGGGGAAGCGGGGCTTCTGCGGATGTTTCCGGCCTGGCACCAGACGGACATGACGATAATCATCCCGGATCCGGATAAACAGAACAGGGGATACGGCACCGAGACTGCGAGGCTGATGCTGGACCTGGCGTTCGGGAAGTATGACATGAACCGCGTATCAATCGGCGTCGTTGGACTCAACACAGGAGCCCTCAGGTTCTGGGAGAAGGTCGGTTTCGTGCGGGAAGGAATCCAGGAACAGGGTTATTACTACAACGGCGAATACAGCGATTTCATCATGATGCGCGTGCTCAGGCAGGAGTGGGAGCGGGACAGGAACTGCCCGGGAAAATGAGATAACGAACGGAGGAACCGGAAAGGTGAGAGGCATCGCATACGGAATAGGAGTAGGCCCCGGGGATCCGGAGCTCATGTCGCTAAAGGCGGTCAGGCTGATCCGCGAATGCGCGGTCATAACAGTGCCAGGGAGGACTGCGGAAGAGTCTGCAGCTTACAGGATCGCTGCGGCAGCCGTGCCGGAGATCGCGGACAAGGAGACCGTCGCGGTCAGCATGCCCATGACCAGGGACAGAGCCGCGCTGGAAGCGGCTCACCGGGAAGCGGCGTCGCTGCTGGAAAGTCATCTGGACCGGGGAGAGGACGTGGCGTATCTGTCGCTGGGCGATCCGTCGGTGTACTGCACCTTCGGGTACCTGATGCGCATACTTAAAGAGGACGGATATGAGACCCGGACGGTGCCCGGAGTGACCTCGTTCTGCGCCGCCGCGTCAAGGCTCGGCATCACTCTTGCGGAGGGGGACGAGCCGCTGCACGTGATCCCCGGTTCCGGCATCCCGGAGGACATCGCGGACCAGAGGGGGACCTTTGTCGTCATGAAATCCGGAAGAGGCATGTCCAAAGTCAGGGACCTGCTGTCCGGCAGCGGAAAGAACGTAACGGCGGTGGAGAACTGCGGCATGCGTGGCGAAAAGGTATACGGCAGTCTGCGGGACATCCCCGATGACGCCGGTTATTTCACGATCATCGTGGCAAAAGACAGCTGAAGAAGGAAAAGAACGCGCGGGAGGTCTTCACAGGGAGCGGCACGCGATGGTATAATATCTGAGCGCTTCAGGAAGAAGCGCAAAAGGAACCGAAGTTCCTCACAGCATATCCCATAACGGCGTATCTGTATGCATGTTCAGAAGGCATGTCATCATCCAGAAGGATGGCACGTCTTCTTTTTTTATCAAAAAGAGAAAGAAGAATACCGCATGGATCTTAACAGTTTTTTCAGGGAAAACAGCCGGGCGGCAGTAGCCTTCTCGGGAGGAGTGGACTCCTCGTATCTCCTTTATGCCGGAGCGAAAGCCGGCGCGGACGTTACGGGCTATTATGTGAAGTCGGTGTTTCAGCCCGCGTTCGAACTCAATGACGCGATGAGGCTCGCGGAGCAGATCGGAGCCAGGGTGAAACTGATCACCGTCGATGTGCTCGCCGACGAGAAGGTCAGGCAGAACCCGGCCGACAGATGTTATCACTGCAAGAGAGCCATCTTCGGCAGCATCGCGAAAGCTGCCGCGGAGGACGGATACAGCCTCATACTGGACGGCACCAACGCCTCGGACGACGAGGGAGACCGTCCCGGGATGCGGGCTCTCAGAGAGCTCGAGGTCAGATCCCCGCTCAGGGAATGCGGGCTGACCAAGGACATGATCAGGGAACTGTCCCGGGAAGCGGGGCTGTTCACCTGGAACAAGCCGGCATACGCCTGCCTCGCGACGAGGATCAGGACCGGCGAGGAGATCACGGCGGAGAAGCTTGCCGCCACCGAGGAATCTGAGGATTTCCTCTTCTCGCTGGGATTCACGGACTTCAGGGTGAGGATGAGAGGCAGGGACGCGCTCATACAGATACCTTCCGGCCAGTACGCCCGGTTCATGGAAAAGCGGGAAGAGATACTGGCAAAACTCAAGGAACATTACGATAAGATCTCGCTGGATCTGGAGGCGCGGTGAAATATGAATAACGATATAAGGAAAACGCTCGAGGCGCTTAGAAACGGCGAGATCACCGTGGACGACGCGCTGCTGACGATAAAGAAACAGCCTTTCGAGGATATAGGATTCGCGAAGGTGGATCTGCACAGAGCCGTAAGGCAGGGAGCGCCGGAGGTCATCTACGGCGCGGGCAAGACGCCGGAGCAAATCGTCAGGATACTGGACACCATGAAGGAAAACGGAGTGCCCACCATCCTGGTGACGCGCCTCTCCGCCGAACAGGCGAAACAGGTGAGCCTCAAACACGATATGGACTACCGTGAAGACGCGCGGATAGGCATCATAGGAGAGATGCCGGAGCCCAGCGGGATCGGGACCATCGTGGTAGCCACCGGCGGCACGTCCGACATCCCGGTGGCGGAGGAAGCCGCTCTTACCGCGGAAGTTCACGGAAACAGGGTCATAAGACTGTACGATGTCGGAGTGGCAGGCCTGCACAGGCTGCTGTCCCACCTGGACGAGATAATGAGCGCCAGCGTGATCGTAGCCATTGCGGGCATGGAAGGCGCCCTCGCCAGCGTGATCGGAGGTCTTGCCGACTGTCCGGTCATCGCGGTGCCCACCAGCGTGGGATACGGAGCCTCCTTCCAGGGGCTCTCGGCGCTCCTGTCGATGCTCAACTCCTGCGCCAGCGGAGTATCGGTAGTTAATATAGACAACGGATTCGGGGCAGGATATCTCGCGTCCATGATAAACCATATGGAGGCAAAAGAATGAGGACACTGTATCTGGACTGCGGGATGGGAGCTGCCGGCGACATGCTGACAGCCGCCCTGCTGGAACTGCTCACTGTAGAGCAGAGAGCGGAATTCATCAGTAAAGTCAATTCTCTCGGCATCCCCGGAGTGCGCTTCGAGGCGAAGCCATCCGTGAAATGCGGGATCACGGGGACGCATGTGTCCGTTTTCGTGGACGGAGAGGAAGAGGGCGAGGAGATGTTCCTCCACCATCACCACCACGATCATGAACATGATCACGAACACGAACACGAACATGTCCATACTCATGACCTGGAAGACGGTCATTCACATATACACAGCCACAGCGGACTCGCTGACATAGAGCATATCGTCAGGGGACACCTGGATCTGCCCGAAAGCGTCAGGGACGACGTGATGGCTGTATACAGTCTGATAGCGGAAGCGGAGAGCCACGTTCACGGGCAGAGCGTGGAACAGATCCACTTCCATGAAGTCGGAACCATGGACGCGGTAGCAGATGTCACTGCGGTCTGTCTGCTCATGGACATCCTCTCTCCGCAGCAGATCATCTGCTCGCCGGTTCATGTGGGAAGCGGAAAGGTACGCTGCGCCCACGGGCTGCTGCCTGTGCCCGCTCCCGCGACTGCATATATACTCAGGGACGTGCCGATATACGGCGGACGCATCCAGGGCGAGCTCTGCACCCCCACCGGCGCTGCGCTGCTCAGGCACTTCGTCACGTCCTTCGGGGACATGCCTCCCATGAAGGTGAGCTCCATCGGCTACGGCATGGGAAACAAGGATTTCGAGGCGGCAAACTGCGTGAGGGCCATGCTTGGAGAGACCGGAACAACAGGCGATACCGTCGCCGAGCTCTCTCTGAACGTGGATGACATGACGGCGGAGCAGATAGGCTTCCTGACCGAGACCCTCTTTGAGGCGGGAGCTCTGGAAGTCTACACGGTGCCCATCGGCATGAAGAAATCCAGACCCGGTACCCTCATAAGCGTCATGACCAGGGAATCCGACAAGGACAGGATCATAGAGCTGATATTCAGGCATTCGACCACTCTGGGAGTGCGCGAGAACATCAGCAGAAGATACACTCTGGACCGCCGCATCGAGACGGTGGAGACCCGTTTCGGAGCCGTGAGGAAGAAGATATCCAGCGGATACGGCGTCACCAGGGAGAAATACGAGTACGACGATCTTTCTCGTATCGCGAGAGATAACGGAATGTCCATAACTGATGTCCGCAGGGAGATCAGCAGGGAAGAAGAGGTATAAAGGCACTGCGCTTTACAGCGTTCAGGACTGCTGAAGACCCAGATATATACTGAAAAAACGCCGGGAAACGGCGAAAACGAGAGGCAATAAGATGTCAAAGATCATCGCGGGACACGAACTTGTTCCGGGAAAGACCGTCAGGGACTATGTACACGTGGAAGGGACCGGTATAGACGTACCATACGTGCTGCTTTGCGGCATGCAGCCGGGCCCGACAGTGCTGATCACGGCGGGGATCCACTGCGCGGAATACGTAGGCATCCAGGCGGCGGTGGAACTGGCGGACGAGCTCGATGTCAGGGACCTCAGCGGGGACCTGATCATCATTCCGCTGTGCAACCGCTCCGGATTCGAGCACCGCACCATGTCCATGGTCTATGAGGACGGAAAGAATCTGAACCGCGTCTTCCCGGGGGATCCGGAAGGGACCGCGGCAGACCGCCTGGCATATGTTTTATTCAATACGTTCATAAAGAACTCGAATGCCCATATCGACCTGCACTGCGGCGACGGCTATGAGACGCTCGTGCCGTTCGCGTACTACGTGGGTGATACACCCGCGGAGGAGACTGCCCGAAAGATGGCCGCATGCGTCAACACAAGTTACTGCGTGCGTTCGCGCTGCCTCACGGGCGGCGCCTACAATCTGGCTGCCGTGAACGGCGTGCCCAGCGTACTGATTGAGAGGGGCCAGCTGAGCCTGTTCCCCCGGGAGGAGATCGACGCCGACAAGGCTGACGTGCGCAACATCCTGAAATGCCTCGGAGTCCTGGAAGGAGAGGCCGTATTCTATCAGAAGACCCAGTTCATGGAGTACGACGACGTATCTCCATGCACCGGCTTCTGGTATCCGGAAAAACAGCCGGGCGACCCGTTCCGCAAGGGCGAGAAACTCGGAGAGATCCGGGACTGCTTCGGGAACTGTCTGTTCACCGAATGCGCGGAGAGGGACGGAGTGCTGCTGTATCAGTGCGCGTCGCTCAACATCCTGGAGAAAGGACCGATGATCGCCTATGGAGTCACAGAAGGACCTCTCTTCTGAGAACAGGACTTACTGGACCGGACGCGCGCCGGGATATTCCGAGGTCAACAGGCATGAACTCTCCACGCAGCAGAGAGATAAGTGGAGCGGTTGCCTCCGGGAGGAGATAGAAAGACACTTCCCCGGAAGACCGATGGAGGAGCTACGTGTCCTCGACGTGGGCACCGGCCCCGGTTTCTTCGCGATACTGCTGTCCGCAATGGGCTGCAGAGTGACCGCCGTTGACCTGACTCCCGAGATGCTCAGCGAGGCTGGGAAGAACGCCGGAGAGCTGGCGGACCGCATACGCTTCCTTGAAATGGACGCGCAGTCGCTCGAGTTTCCCGACGGCAGTTTCGATCTGGTGGTCAGCCGGAACCTTACCTGGGATCTGCCGGATCCCGCGAAGGCCTATGCCGAATGGGCCCGTGTTCTGGCAGACGGCGGGATGATGCTGATATTCGACGCGAACTGGTACGCGTATCTTTTCGACGAGAAAGCGCGGGAAGCCTATGAACGCGACCGGATGAACAGCGCCGAGAAAGGTGTCACCGACCAGAACGTAGGGGAGAACTTCGACGTGATGGAGGACATAGCCAGACGGCTCCCGCTATCCGGTATCAGCCGTCCGGAATGGGATCTCATTCAGCTCGCCTCCTGCGGTCTTGCCGCGGAAGCGGACCCGGACATCTGGCAGCGCGTGTGGTCGGAGGAGGAGAAGCTGAACTTTTCCTCCACTCCCATGTTCCTTGTCAGAGCGTACCGCTGACCGGTCATTCCGGTTTTCAGTCTGTTCCTGTTGACAACATACCCGCACCGTGACATTATAACTTTATACATAATTGAATAATGTGTCGGAATACGGTTTGAAAGGTTGTCAGCTGAGTAGATTAATTGCGCATTCGGTTCGAATCCGAAACAAACACCATTACTGTATTTGGATAATGCCTTCCCGGGGAGCAATACGTCCTTCCGGAGAAGCGCTGTTTCATAAGTCAGCAAACTGCCGTATTCCGTCGTTTACACTTAATTGGTGATAAGAGTGCAGACGGCCGAACGGCGTGTATTTCGCGCCCGAAAGGTTCGGTGCACTCTTTTTTTGTTCGTGCATATCCATGCATGACACCGGTGCCCGTAAGGCGCAGTCCCGCACGAAAGGCAACGGATAGATGGAACCTATAAAAGAACGCGTCATAAACTACTGGTCGCGTAGGGCGGAGGGCTTCGAGAAGCAGCGCCTGAGGGAATACGGCAGCGAGAAACACGAGAGATGGCTCGCCGAGTTCAGACGCTATCTGCCGCAGGGAGAGAAACTGCGGATCCTCGATATCGGTACGGGAACCGGTTTCTTCGCGTGCGTGCTGGCCGCCGAAGGGCACGAGACCGTCGGCATCGACCTTGCCCCTGAGATGATAGAACATGCGGGACACATGGCCGGCGTGCTGGGACTGGACGTCCGGTTCGCTGTTATGGACGCCGAATCCCCGGATCTTCCGTCGGAGAGCTTCGATGCGGTCGTCACACGCAACCTGACATGGACACTGCCGGACGTGCAGAAAGCCTACACCGAGTGGCACAGGCTCCTGAAAAAAGGCGGAGTGCTCATAAACTTCGACGCGGATTACAGCGCGGCTCTTGAGAAGGATGATGAGCCGGAGCTCCCGGAGAATCACGCCCATAAACTTGTCCCGCAGGAGATGAAGGCGGAGAACGACGCCATCACTCTGGAGATAGGAAAGAGACAGAAGCCACGCCCGGAATGGGATGTGGAACTGCTGACCGGCATCGGATTTGAGAAGGTCACCGTGGATACCGAGGTCTACAAACGCATTTACGCAGAGGTGGACGAGTTCTACAACCCGGTCCCGATCTTCACGGTAGCGGCGTACAAATAAGAGCGGACGGCATTACCGGCCGCCGGTAAAACAGAATACAGACGCTTATCCCGGCGATCGGATTCGCACATGGAAGGGGTAAAGACCCACGAGCAGGTCACTGTCGGGACCGGAAGGTCCCAGTCAGATACATGGGGGTAAGCGGCACACCGTTCCAGCGCAATGTGTGTGATACCGGTCATCTGGCATCATTATGCGCGGAACTTTTCCCACGGAGGTACCGCGCATATTTTTGTGCGTCTGCGCGGCTCCCGGGATCGGTAAATGCAGTAAATGCCTTTGGCGGCATTTATATAAAAGGAGGAAAACAATGAAAAAACTATTGGCACTTATGATGATCCTCGTACTTGCTCTTTCCCTGGCAGCCTGCGGAAAGAAAGAAGAAGAGGACGTAACGCCCGAGCCCGAACCGGTGGCCGAGAAGAAGATCCTCCGCATTGCGGAGAGCTTCGCGTACGCCAGTCTGGATGCCCACAAGGACTATAACGGCTGGTACACCTCGATCTACGGCATGACCGAGACGCTGTTCAAGATCGGAAACGATCTGTCGGTGCAGCCTCTGCTCGCGACCAAGGCCGAGGCCAGCGAGGACGGTCTGACATGGACCATCACGCTGAACCCCAAGGCGAAATTCTCCAACGGCAATGCGGTGACCTCAGACATGGTCATCCGCAACCTGCAGAGGGTAGGAGAAGTCAACGACAGCTACCACGACGTCAGCGAATACGTCTTCACCAAGATCGACGACACGACCTTCACCATCAACACGGGGAGCGTCTATCCCACGCTTCTCACCGACAAGCTGGCCAGCTCAGCCTTCGGCATCATGGACCTGGATGCCGGCAACCTCGACAATGCTCCCGTATGCACCGGCCCCTTCAAGGCGAAGTCCTTTGAACCGGAAGGAACGGTGGAAGTCGAGAAGAACGAGAACTACTGGAACGGCACCGTCAAGCTGGACGGAGTCGTCTTCGAGTACATGAGCGACGACGAGAGCAAGCTCATGGCCATGCAGAGCGGCGAGATCGACGGATATTCCAGCGTCACCGCAGCCGCGAAGCAGATCTATGAGTCTGATCCTTCACGCTACAAAGTGACCGTGATCCCCGCCACGAGACTGCAGTTCTATGTCCTCAACAAGAACACCCTCAGCGACAACGTCAGGAAGGCCATCAACCTGACCGTTGACTGCCAGGACATCGCGAACTATCTCGGCGGAACCACATCCGCGGCAGTCGGCCCGTTCGGAGCATCCGCCCCCTACGGCAAGGTCACGAAGCCCGCTGTCGACACGGCGGCGGCCGAGGCGGCCCTGCAGGCAGACGGATACACCAAGAACTCCGACGGAATGTATGAGAAGAACGGCAAGCCTCTGACCATCAAGGTCTGCTACTATTCCGCCCGCAGCCTGGATACCATCGCCACCATCCTCGAGAGACAGTTCAAGGCGGTCGGCATCGGCGTCGAACTCGTAGGCGTTGAGGACGCGGACAGCACATACCGCGTCACCGGAGACTACGACCTGGCTCTGTACTGCATGATCGCTGACAAGTCCGGTGACCCGTACTACTGCGTCAACGCCCTTTACCGCAAGGGCGGCGACTGGGGTCTCGCAGGGTTCCCCAACGACGAGTGCGAGGCGCTCATCGACGAGCTGAAGTCCGAGACCGACATCAACAGGCGCGCCGAGCTCGCCAACCAGATCGTCCAGATGACCATAGACGACAACGCGTTCGGCTACATCGGCCTGTTCAACAAGACCACGGTCTCCGCACCCAGCGTAGTGAACATCGGAGAGAACAGCCCCTTCGACTTCTATGCCGTGAACGCGGATACTGACAAATAAGCTTTTACCGGTCTGATCGCAGCCGGACGTCACGGAGCCGGCTCATGCCGGCTCCGTGTCTTATCACAAAAACATCAGGTGAGAGAAATGGCAAAGTATATCGGAAAGCGCATGATACACCTGGTAGGGATAATGATAGCGCTGAGCTTTCTGACGTTCCTGCTGATGTATCTTGCTCCCGGAGATCCCGCGGTCAAGAAACTCAACGCGCAGGGCATCGCCGTGTCGCCGGAGGTGCTGGAAGCCGTCCGCAAGGAGATGGGCCTCGACCGGCCGTTCTTCGTGCAGTACGGCGACTGGGCGCTGAAGGTGCTGCGGGGAGATCTGGGGGAATCCTATAAGGACGGCTTGAGCGTGGCGGACAAGCTTGCCAAGGCTCTGGGCTACACTGCCCAGCTGGCGCTCGGATCCATGCTCATCTCGCTTCTGATCTCGCTCCCGCTGGGGATGCTCACTGCCCTCAAGAAGGACAGCGTGCTTGACTATGTCATACGCTTCTTTACCTTTTTCGGCAACTCCATGCCGAACTTCCTGATCTCGGTGCTGCTCATGTACTTCCTGTGCGTCAAGGCGCGGCTGCTGCCGGTCATGGCCGTCAGGAGCCTCAAGGGACTGCTGCTGCCCGCGGTGGCGCTCTCGGTGCCCATGTGCAGCAGGTTCATAAGGCAGTTCAGAGCCGAGATACTGGAACAGCTCAGCCGCAGCTACGTCAGCGGAGCGGTAACGCGCGGCGTCAAGTCCCGCTTTATCCTCTTCCGCAACGTGCTGCACAACGCGTCGATATCCATTCTGACCATCGTGAGTCTCACGCTCGGCTCTCTCTTCGGGGGCAGCGTCGTCGTCGAGACCATCTTCCGGTGGCCGGGACTCGGCAAGCTCGCCATGGATTCGATCACCTACAGAGACTACCCGGTCATTCAGGGATTCGTCCTTTTCACCGCGGTGGTATACGTCATGGTGAACCTGTTTACCGATATCGCGTACCGCTGGATCGACCCGAGGGTGAGGGAGGACTGAGCCGTGAACATACTTGTTGACAAGAAACCGCGCAAAGGCGCGAAAACGAGATTCATCGTATTCATGATCCTGGCGGGCATACTCGTGGTCCTCAGCGTAATAGCACCGAAACTTGCGCCCAACGATCCGTACGAGATCAGTTCCGCCAACATAAACGCCTCGCCCAGCGCGCAGTACCCCATGGGCACCGACCGACTCGGCCGCTGCGTGTTCTCCAGGGTGCTGATGGGGGCAAGGACCTCCATATTCTCCGCGGTGGCGCTGGTGGCCATCACCTTCGTGATCGGCTCGCTGCTCGGAATGGCGGCAGGCTGGTACGGGGGTATCGTGGATACGCTTATAATGCGATTCGCGGATATTCTTCTCGCGTTCCCCCAGATGGTGCTCGCCATAGCCGTAGCCGGAATACTCGGCGGAGGCATGTTCAACGCGATGCTCGCTATGGGGATAACGGGATGGACGGTATATGCGAGACTTGCCCGCGCGCAGGTCCTCGCGCTCAAGAGGGAGGCCTACGTGGACGCAGCGAGGCTCTCCGGATGCAGCTCCCTGGCGATAATGTTCAGGACGCTGCTGCCCAACATGCTGGGTCCCATGATCGTCAACGCCTCGATACAGATAGGCTCCATGATGGTGGGCATCGCGGGCCTTTCGTTCCTCGGCATAGGCATCAACGAGCCGCAGGCCGAGTGGGGGAGCATGATAAACAACTCGCGGGCATATATCCAGCTCGCTCCCTGGGCGGTGCTCGGGCCCGCCATAGCTACTATAATCACGGTCATGATCTTCAACTACCTGGGAGACTGCGTGCGTGACGTCATGGATGTGGAGGCGGGAGAATGAGAGACGACATACTGACCGTCACCGGCCTGCAGGCAGGCTACGGCGGAAAACCGATGATATCCGACGTCACCTTCTCACTCGGAAGAGGAGAGATATTCTGCATCGTCGGAGAGAGCGGCTGCGGAAAGAGCACGCTGCTCAAGGCGCTCCTGGGCACGACTCCCGGACTGAGGATCACGTCCGGCAGCATCCGGCTGGAGGACACAGAGCTCACGCAGCTACCCGACGCGGAGCGCAGGGAGCTGTGCACCGAGAAGATGGGGATGGTGTTCCAGAACCCCGGAAGCTCGTTCAACCCCATCAGAAGCTATAAGAAACAGTTCATAGAGACTCTTAAGAGCCACGGAAGATATGACAAGGACGCTTTCCCGCATCAGGTGGAAGAGGCGTTCGGGAAACTCGGACTGAATGACGTCAAGAGGATCATCAACAGCTGTCCTTATGAGATGAGCGGAGGAATGAATCAGCGCATCGCGATGGCGATCATGCTGATCCTCGGCCAGGACATCCTGCTGGCGGACGAACCCACCAGCGCCCTTGACGCCACTATACAGAAGCAGATGGCGGAGGAACTGCGCCATCTGAGGGACGTGAGCGGGATCTCCATGATCATAGTCACCCACAACCTCGCCCTCGCGGAGTATCTGGGAGACAGGATAGCAGTCATCTATTCCGGCCACATAGCGGAACTCGGAGACGCCTCGGAGGTGCTCAACCGGCCTGTACATCCCTATACGAAGAGCCTGATCGACGCGATCCCGACCCTGGACGGCAGGATGCCGACGGGACTGCCCGGCAGCCCGCCGATGACGGGACCGGAGGAGAAGGGCTGCGAGTTCTGCCCGCGCTGCCCCGCCGTATGCGACGGCTGCGACGCGCTGACATACTCGATGCGCGACATAGGTGACGGACATTACGTGTCCTGTCCGTACGCGAAAGGAGGAACGGCATGAACCTGCTGGAAGGCAACCATATAAGCAAGACCTATTCCAGAGGCGATTCCTCTGTGAACGCGCTCATCGACGTCGGTTTCACTCTGGCAGACGGAGAGATACTGGGGATCGTGGGAGAGAGCGGAAGCGGGAAGAGCACGCTGCTGCGTCAGATCAGCGGACTTGAAGTTCCGGATGAGGGAGAGATCCTTCTGAACGGCAGACCGCTGTCCCCGAAGCGCACCCGGGAGGAATACAGCACCATGCAGATGATATTCCAGGACGCCGTTGGTTCCTTCCATCCCCGCCGCACCATCAGATCCTCCATAAGGGAGACGGTGCATAACCTGCGGGGCAGAAGCGCCGAGCCGGACCTGGAGTCGCTGTGCGCCATCGTGGGACTGGACCCGGTCCTTGCCGACCGGTATCCCAGGAACCTCAGCGGCGGACAGTGCCAGCGCTTCGCGATAGCCAGAGCTGTGGCCGTCGACCCTAAGATCCTGCTGTGCGACGAGGTCACCAGCGCGCTGGACGTCTCATCCCAGGCGCAGGTCCTCAAGCTCATATCCGACATCTGCCGGGAGAGGCACATGTCGGCCATATTCGTGTCGCACGACCTCGCGGTGGTGAGCACCATCTGCGACCGCGTCATGGTCATGTATCACGGCCGCGTCGTGGAAGAGGGAAAGGCGAGGGACGTGATAGATCATCCTCAGGACGAATACTCCCGCAGGCTGATCTCGTCCGTGCTGGAGATCAAAAAAGACGAGTCAAAAGGTTAGCCATTGCTAACTGACTTAAAAACTGATATAATATCTTCGACAAAACGGAGGAAACCAAAATGAAGAAGACATACAAGGTAGAAGTGGACTGCGCCGCCTGCGCCAACCTGATGGAGGAAGCGGCAAAGAAGACACCCGGAGTGAAGGACTGCACCGTCAGCTTCATGACACTGAAGATGAAGGTCGAGTTCGACGAGGGAGCCGATCCCGACGCCGTTATGAAGGACGTCTACGCCAACTGCAAGAAGGTCGAAGACGAGTGCGAGATCTATCTGTGAGATAACGCGAAGAGGCCGGGACAGCGTTTATTGCCGTACCGGCCTGTTTTTTCTGAATACACCGGCGGATCCGCCGGAAAGGAAATATTGAGATGAACAAGAAACAGAAGAAACTGCTGTACAGGATAATCGCGGCGGCGGTGCTTTTCGTGCCGCTGTACCTGATATCCGAGGGGATAGTGCCGAACGATATCCCCAGGTGGGCGGTGTTCCTTTTCTTTCTGATACCGTATCTGCTGGTGGGACATGACATCCTGCGCAAGGCTTTCAAGGGCATCATGAACAGGCAGGTCTTCGACGAGAACTTCCTCATGACCGTGGCGACGCTCGGAGCCATCGTCATGGGCGAATACGGCGAAGGCGTCGCGGTCATGCTGCTCTACCAGGTCGGAGAACTGTTCCAGAGCTGCGCCGTGGAAAAGTCCCGCAGGAGCATAACCGGCCTCATGGACATCAGGCCCGACTACGCGAACATCGAGACTGACGGACAGCTGGAGCAGGTGGATCCCGACGACGTGGAGATCGGAAGCGTGATCGTGGTCAGACCCGGCGAGAAGGTCCCGATAGACGGTGTCATAGTCGAAGGCTCCTCCGCGCTGGACACTTCCGCGCTGACCGGCGAGAGCATGCCCCGCAGCGTGGAAGTCAACGACGACGTGTTCTCCGGAGCTGTCAACCTGACAGGCCTCCTGAAGATCCGCACGACGTCGGAGTTCGGCGAATCCACCGCATCCAGGATACTGGAACTTGTGGAGGAAGCGGTGTCCAACAAATCCAGGAGCGAGAATTTCATCTCGAAGTTCGCCAGGGTCTACACCCCGATAGTCTGCTATCTGGCTCTGGCGCTGGCAGTGCTGCCTCCGCTGTTCATCATGATCACAAAAACAGGGCTCTCCAATTACGCCGGCATCGGCGCGCTGTGGAGGGAATGGCTGCTGAGGGCCTGCACGTTCCTGGTCATCAGCTGCCCCTGCGCGATAGTCATCAGCATACCGCTGAGCTTCTTTGCCGGCATCGGCGGAGCGAGCAGCCAGGGAATACTAATAAAGGGATCCAACTATCTTGAGACCATGTCCAATGTGAGGACCGTGGTCTTTGACAAGACCGGCACCATAACCAAGGGGAACTTCGCCGTGACCGCGGTGCACCACAGCCCCATCCCGGAGGATAAGCTGCTGGAGTACGCGGCCCACGCGGAATGCAACTCCTCGCATCCCATAAGCAGGAGCCTGCAGGAGGCCTACGGCAAGCACATCGACCGCAGCAGGGTAACGAACGTCAGTGAGATAAGCGGTGAGGGGATCATCGCGGAAGTGGACGGAATGAAAGCGGCCATCGGCAACGAGAAGCTGATGGAGAGGGTGGGAGCCGGATATCAGGAGTGCCACCACGCGGGAACTATAGTCCATGTGGCGCTGGACGGCGCCTACTGCGGACATATCGTCATTACCGACGAGATCAAGGACACCTCGAAGGAAGCCATTGCCGCGCTGAAGAAGGCGGGCGTCGAAAAGACCGTCATGCTCACCGGCGACGCGGAGAAGGTGGCGAAGGCGGTGGCCGATGAGGTCGGCATGACCGAATACCGCTCCCAGTGCCTGCCCGCTGACAAGGTGAACAGAGTCGAGGAGCTGCTGGCGGACAGCAGCGAGCGCAGCAGGCTCGCGTTCGTGGGAGACGGCATCAACGACGCGCCGGTGCTCGCGAGAGCCGACATAGGCATAGCGATGGGCGCTCTCGGATCCGACGCGGCAATAGAAGCGGCGGATATAGTGCTGATGGACGACGATCCTCTCAAGATCGCCAAGGCTATCAGGATCTCCCGCAAGTGCCTGAGGATAGTGAAGCAGAACATAGTGTTCTCGCTGGGAGTAAAGATACTTTGTCTCATCCTCGCGGCGCTCGGTATCGCCAATATGTGGATCGCCGTGATCGCCGACGTCGGCGTAATGATCCTTGCCGTGCTCAACGCGATACGCTGTCTGAACACGAAAAATATGTGAAAAACAGCCGGGCGGTTCAGCTGCCCGGCATTACCGTTGTGAACTACTCATGCTTGAAAGCATGAGCTTCCCGCTTCACAGGCAATAAGCTTATTCCAATATTGATACCGTATCATGATCAATCTGAAGCAGAGGCTTTGACCTCCACGGGACTCTGAGCTCTCTGTTCCGGAGAGCATGTTTATCTTTACCGCTTCACTAAGAATGGATATAGCTGCCTTCCTGTCCCTTGAGCTGTGATGATACCCGCAGTATCTGCAGGTATAGCTTCTCTCACTCAACGGATGTTTAGTCAGCTTACCGCACATAGGGCATATCTGTGTGGAAGGAAAGTCTCTGCTCACTACATGGACGCTTGAACTCTTCATGAGTTCCGCTTTGATGACGCCCATGGCTGAATGCTGGACCTGTCTTCCGAATAAGCCCTTGTGCCAGTTGTGTATCATCTCATCCTGGATGGCGATGAAGTCATAGTTGCTTAAGATCTCGTGCACGGCTTTGTGTGCGAGATCTTTTCTTCTATTATAATCTTTCTCATAAGACCTTTGGAGCTTTGCTTTGCGTTTGTAGTGTCTCTTGCTCTTCTTATTTCCATTATGAGATAGAGCTTTGTTCATCCTTCTTGCTGCAAGTTTTGTTCCCTTGCTCTCCGGGACATTGATATTGATAGATTCTCTTCCGTCACTGAAAACAAGATTATCCTTTATCCCGAAGTCTATGCCAACGCTTTTGTGAGGAACGATCTTATCTTCCTTAGGAAGAAAGCATGTGAGATTGAAATACAGGCCTGATGCTTTCCTGATGAATCTGGCGTTGGCTATCTCAGCGTTCTCAGGTATCTGATCAAGACCTCTTACCCTGAATGGCTTTTTGATCTTCTGTACTCTTAC
>JAFYZY010000071.1 GCA_017548485.1 Oscillospiraceae bacterium
GAGCGATCCCTGTGTAATGGAATACAACGGCAGATACTATCTGTCCAGTTCGGGCAGCAACGATATCATAATCAGGGCTGCGGATAAGCTCGAGGATGTATTCACAGCTCCTTCAAAGATCATATATACGGTCAAAGGTGAGAACGGAGGCAGTGTCGGCACCTGGGCTTCCGAGATACATGTGATCAATGATGTGCCGTATATCTTCACGGGGATATGCCCGGGAGAATGGACGACGGTACAGGCCGCGGTTCTCAGATGCAACGGCGATATAGAAGATCCGGATGCCTGGGAGGCTCCCGTGTTCTGCGTCAAGCCGAACGGGAATATCCTCACCGAGGGCGGCATCAGTCTGGATATGACTGAATTCGAGGTAAACGGCGTTCACTACGTCATGTGGTCCGACCGAAAGATACACGATATGGAAGGAACGCTTTACCCGGCTCCGGCTGACATATATATCGGTATAATTGATCCTGACAGGCCCTGGCAGCTTATCAGCGAGCCCCAGTGCATACTGCGTCCTGTATACGGATGGGACCGCTGCCAGACTGAAGTCGAGGAAGGTCCGTATCTGCTGAGAAGAGGAGACGATCTATTCGTATGCGTCTCCGGATCTTCAACGGGAATGGCTGATCTCTATACGCTGGGATTCCTCAGAGCCAAAGCCGGAGATGATCTTATGGACCCGTCCGTATGGAAATGGTATCACTGGCCGTTTATGACAAAAGAATCTGTACCCGGAATGTACGGACCGGGTCACAACAGTTTTATAAAAGACCCTGAAACCGGAGATGATCTCATAGTATTCCACGCTGTGCCTCATCTCAACGGAGTTCCTCAGGGACGTCATGTGGCTGTCAGACGTGTCCACTGGACTGCAAACGGAGTGCCTGATCTTGAGATGACGGAAGAAAGAGATCTCAAAGAAGAGTTCCGAGATGTGGAGTGCAGAGTCATTATCAGATAACGCCGCCGGCTGATATACTGACCGAAGAGAACAAAGGAAGGAATGCATGAAACAGGAGATATCCAGATTCATCAGAGGTGATATGCTTCTGATCTATGAGAAGGATGACAGAGGAATGGTGGGATTCACTCTGGTCCCTGCAGAGTCAGAAAGCCTGTTGACAAAGAAGGAATGCGCGGCTGCGCCTCTTGTCGAGCTGTACGTCAGGGGCGACCTACTGCCTGCAGACTATGCAGCGGGAAATACCATGTGCGGTTCGGCTTCAACCTTTTCTCTCATATTTGAAAAACAGTACACGGACGGGGACGGCATAGTGACCTGTTTCCGCGACGGATCCGGAACAAAGGAAGTTACGCATACACTTGTCTTCAGTGAAAAGCTCAGGGCTGTCGAATGCTTTACGGAGATAAGGAACACAGGAGACGGTATGTTTACACTGGAGATGATCTCCAGCGGAAACATAGGAGGCCTGACGCCTTATGATCCCGGTGAAGCTCCGGATACCATGGAGATCACTACGGCGACCTCTGCCTGGAGCGCGGAAGGCGCTATGGTCACCGAGACCGTGGAACAGTTATGTCTTGAGACAAGCTGGGCGATTCAGGGATACCGTGTAAAGAGGATTGGGCAGAGAGGCTCTCTGCCGATAAGGAATCATTTTCCATTTATGGCCGTGCATGACAGGAAAAGAAACGTCACATGGGCAGTGCAGCTGGAAGCCCCGGCATCGTGGCAGATAGAAGCCCGCAGAAAAGACTATGGACTGGCTGTCACTGGAGGTATTGCTGATTTCGATTCCGGACACTGGTCAAAGGATCTGTATCCCGGACAAACCTTCAGGACTCCGTCAATGTATTTCACTGCTGTTTCAGGCGATGCGGAGAAAGCGTCTCAGAGACTGCTGGACATACATGAGAAGAACAGACCGAAGACGCTTTCGCTTCCTCCTGTTATGTTCAATGAATACTGCACGACCTGGGGAGAACCCAGCTACGGCAATCTTAAGGAGATAGTCGGCGCCCTCAAGGGAAAGGGAATGGAATATCTCGTAATAGATGCAGGGTGGTACAAGGACGGGGAGAACCCGTGGCACCGCACAGGCGGAGACTGGATCCCGTCGGACGAATTGTTCCCGCAGGGCATCAAGGCTGCTGCCGATATGATCAGGGATGCCGGAACGGTGCCCGGCATCTGGTTCGAATCCGAGACATGCGGCAGCGAATCCCGCATGCATGACCGCGAGGACATGCTTCTTAAGAGAAACGGGTACGTTATTGATACCGGCACCAGAAGATTCCTGGATATGAGGAAGAAAGAAGTCAATGACTATCTGGACGAAAGAGTTATCGGTCAGCTGAAAAGATACGGCTTCGGATACATAAAGAACGACTATAACGAATCCATCGGAACTGGTGTGGACGGAGCTGAATCGCTCGGGGAAGGCCTCAGACTGTCGGTGGAAAGCAGCAAGGAATTCTTCCGCCGCATCAGAAAAGAAGTTCCGGGAATAATAATGGAGAACTGCGCTTCGGGCGGACACCGCCTTGAACCTTCTCTTATGTCGCTTTTTGATATGGCCTCCTTCTCCGATGCGCACGAGTGCGTGACTATCCCCGTCATTGCCGCAAATCTGCACAGACTTATACTTCCCATGCAGTCGCAGATATGGGCCGTTATAAGGAAAGATGACAGCATCAGGAGGATATACTATTCGCTGATAAGCACCTTCCTCGGTGCGATGTGCCTGTCGGGAGATGTTACGGACCTCAGCGCAGAGCAGTGGGCCGCGATCGACAGAGCCGTAGGATTCTACCGCGATTCACGTCATATAATCGCTCACGGTGACTCCAGAGTGGTCCAGTCGGGCGTAACTTCCTATTCCGACCTGAAGGGATGGCAGACAGTAGTGAGAGATAACGGTGAAGAGGAACTGGTGACAGTGCATGTATTCGGAGGAGAAGTACCTCAGAAGATCGATGTGGTAACCGGTGCAGGAGATATACTGGATCACATCTGTATGGATGGAAGCAGTTTCCGCTTCAGTGAAGGAGTCCTGACCGTATATCCGGGTTCTGTTTTCGAAGCTGCGGCATTCCGCATAAGAAAATCATTGATCTGACATGGATTCAGATAAGCAAAGCGCCTGTTCCAGAAGAACAGGCGCTTTTTGTATAGCGAAAACCACACGCTAGGCGTGTGGTTCAAAAAAGGTTCACCGGTGAGGCAAACAAAAAAACTCCTTTTTGATATACTGAGCGGGACTGCCAGTCACGCGAAGTAATACAAAAAGGAGGTCAACCAGAATGAGCCTGGAAGACATAAACAGTTTAAGTCATACGAAGTGGAACTGTAAATACCACATAGTCTTTGCGCCGAAGTACAGGCGGAAAGTATTCTACCACGAGAAAAGAGTGGAAGTGGGGAAGATACTACGCCAACTTTGTGAGTGGAAAGGCGTAAAGATCATAGAAGCGGAAGTGTGCCCGGATCACGTACACATGCTGGTGGAAATACCGCCCAAGATGAGCGTAAGCTCATTCATGGGCTATCTCAAAGGGAAAAGCAGTACTATGTTGTACGAGCAATTCGGCGAGCTGAAGTACAAATACAGAAACAGAGAGTTCTGGTGCAAAGGATACTACGTCGATACGGTGGGAAAGAACACTCGCCGAATTGCGGAGTACATCGCACACCAGTACGAAGAAGACCGCCTGGGAGACCAGCTGTCGATCCCGGGAATGGAAGACGCATTCAATAAAAAGAAAAAGAAGTAATTGACGGAACGCGGCTGGCAGTCAAACTTACACGTTCGACGTGTGGTGCGAGGAACAGAGGGCTTCGCCCGCATGTGAAAAACCACCGGCTGGGCCGGTGGATGTTTATTTATATGCTCTGTGCTATAATTGTGACGGAAATAAAGATGTTACGGAGCAGACAGATGGCTTCTAAAACTACTGTATATTACGTGTGCACCAACTGCGGCGCGCAGAGCACGAAATGGTACGGACGCTGCCCGGAATGCGGAGAATGGAACACCCTGCAGGAGGAACAGACCGAGAGAAAGGCTGTCAGCAAAAAGGCGTCTTCACATTCCGCGTCCGCAAAGACCGTATCTCTGGACGAGGTATCATACGATTCAGATATCCGCTATTCGACGGGCATCGAAGAATTTGACAGGGTCCTGGGCGGAGGGATAGTCGGCGGTTCCGTTATCCTGCTTGGAGGAGAGCCCGGTGCCGGAAAGTCCACACTGCTGCTTCAGATATGCGGAAACGTGTGCGATAAAGCCAGAGTCCTGTATGTTTCGGGTGAGGAATCGTCTTCGCAGATAAAGATCAGGGCAAAGCGCCTCGGCGTGGATACTCCCAACCTTCTTATCGCGAACGAGACGGACATCACATCGGTCATCAATACAGTCAGGGAACACCGTCCCGACCTGTGCATAATAGATTCGATCCAGACGATGGAGGTGGACGGGATACCGTCTTCCGCCGGCAGCGTCGCCCAGGTCAGGGAGAGCGCATCCGCACTGACGAAGTGCGCGAAAGCGGAGGGCATACCGTTCATCATAGTGGGGCACGTCAACAAGGACGGGGCAATAGCCGGACCCAAGGTCATGGAACATATAGTCGACACGGTCCTTTATCTGGAAGGCGACAGATACTTGGCGCTGAGGATCCTCCGCTCTGCCAAGAACCGCTATGGCTCCACCAATGAGATAGGCATGTTCGATATGACTGATAAAGGGCTGTTCGGCATAGCGAATCCCAGCATGCTCCTGCTGGAAGGAGCTTCTACAGATGCCCCGGGCAGCTGCGTCACCTGCGCCATGGAGGGGACGCGTCCCATCATGGCGGAGATCCAGGCGCTGACCACCAAGAGCAGTTTCTCCGTCCCGAGGCGCACTGCTGACGGACTGGATTTCAACAGAGCCAACCTGCTCATCGCCGTACTGGAGAAGAGGGGAGGGTACATGCTTTCTGCGCTGGACGTCTATCTCAACGTCATCGGAGGCCTCAACATAGGCGATACAGCTTCCGACCTGGCGGTGGCGGCAAGCATAGTCTCTTCCTTGCTGGATAAAACCATCCCTGCGGGCACTGTAGTCTTCGGGGAGATAGGACTCGGCGGAGAGATAAGGACCGTCACAGACGCCGTAAAACGCGTCTCGGAAGCGGAAAAGCTGGGCTTCACGAGATGCGTGCTTCCCGCCGGAAGCCTCAAAAAGATGGATGCCACTCAGTACAGCATGGAACTGATAGGCATCTCCAATATAAAAGACATAAAAAAAGTGTTCTGATGCTTATGGACAGCGTATTTATAGAGAAGCCGCTGCTTCCCGAAAGGGAAGCGGCGCTCTGTGCTGTTTCGGAAGAAGCGGAGGACGTCATAGCAGGTCTTGAGAAGCGCGGGATCAAAGTGCTCAGGGTCCGAAGGGCGGATAACCTCCCTGAGCCTATCTGCAGCCATGCGGATCTTCAGGTGCTCCCGCTCGGCGGTGATCTGGCCGCCGTTAATGAGCAGCAGGAGGAACTGATCGGAGAGCTTGTAAAAGAAGGCTTCCGGATCATAAGGGTAGGGGAGTTCGGCAAGGAATACCCACATGACTGCAGGCTCAATCTGCTTCCCATAGACCATATGCTGATGGGGAATACAAGGGTCATACCTCAGGAACTGCTTGTTTTAGGCGGCTTCAGCGCCGTGAACGTCCGTCAGGGATATACAAGATGCAGTTCTGTGCTTATCGACGGCAACACAGTTATCACAGACGACGTGTCGATCGGGGAGACACTCTTGAATTTCGCTAAATATTCCGTTATCATGAAGCAGAAGGAGATTCTCCTGAAAGGATACGACCACGGCTTCATCGGGGGAACATGCGGCAAGATCTCTTCCTCCGTCCTCGCTTTCGCCGGAAGGATCCCCGGCTCGGAGTTCGGGGAACTTCTGAAGAGCACTCTCGAGGGACTCGGCATTTCCTGGTGCGAACTGGGCGATCATGCGCTGAGAGACATAGGCGGCATAGTGCCTCTGAAGCAGAGAAAGGAATAATGCAGAGAGCTGTACACAGCAGTGAATAGCGTCGTACAGCTGCTTTACAGACATTCACGCTGTGATGGAGGAGCGGCCGAATCCCGAGACGTTATTTCGTTAAATGAAAGTTTAGCGAAGCGCAGGGGAGTCAAAACCGTGTTTTAGGGCTTATATACGCTTCTGGAGTTCATTGCCATGGCTGACGCTTATTTCGGATGTCCCGCAATTATCAAGGAATTTCTTTTATATATGGAAACGATCCGCAACCTCTCCCCCAGGACCATTCAGGGCTACTGGGTAGATCTGCGGACGTTTTTCCGTTATATAAAATTAAGCCGTAATTTAGTTCCTTCCGATACTGAATTTGAAGATATCAAGGTCGACGACGTCGATCTCTCCCTCGTCGGATCCGTCACTACGATGGATATTTACGAATATCTGCATTTCGTTATGAAGGACCGCGACAACAGCGCTTCCGCGCGTTCCCGCAAGATCTCCGCTCTGCGTTCCTATTACAAATATCTGACCGTAAAAGCCCATAAGCTGGATAATGATCCCGCCAAGGATCTGGAAGTCCCGGCGCTCAAAAAAGCGCTTCCCAAATACCTTTCACTTGAACAGTCCATAGATCTGCTGAACTCGGTCGACGGAGACTTCAAGGAGCGAGATTAC
>JAFYZY010000072.1 GCA_017548485.1 Oscillospiraceae bacterium
ACCAGTTCGCAGACTCTCTTCAGTCCTTCGCCGCAGAGCTCTTTCGCTTCCAGACTCATCAGACCGGCCTTGGCCGCAGCCTGTGCGGAGCAGCCGGACACGATGACGATTATGTCGTTGGCTATAAGTTTCTTCATCAGCTGGATATGGGCCGTGTCGGGGCGGACCTTGGGGTTGTTGCAGCCGACCATGGCCACGGCACCTCGGATGACGCCGGCCTTTACCACGTCGCGCAGAGGCTTCAGGGTGCCGAGTTCGTCCACGTGACTGTTGGTCACGCCGTCCAGGCATTTCTTGATGGCCTCGACCGAATAGCCTACGCGGGCCTCGGTCTTAAGATCGGGAATGTTGACCATATCCCAGTCGCGGTTCTTGTAGTTCTCTACCGCCATCTTCACGATTGCTTTTCCGTTGTCCGCAGCAGTCGCCTCGTGGAACTCGATGAAATCGGAGTCGGGCATCCTGGCGATGGGAGAAGTTGTTATGAATTTGGTGTGGAAACACTTGGAAAGAGGTCCGAGCGCCGGGAATATGCACTGTACATCCACGACAACAGCTTCACATGCTCCGGTGAGAACTATGTTCTCCTGCGCGAGGAAGTTGCCTGCCATGGGGATGCCATGGCGCATTGTCACCTCGTTGCCGGTGCAGCAGACGCCGACCACATTGATGCCCTTTGCCCCGTAACTCTTGGCAAGGGCTATCATCTCGGGATCGTTGGCGTAGAATACCACCATCTCGGATACGGACGGATCGTGTCCGTGGACAACGATGTTCACCATATCCCTTTCCATGACACCGATGTTTGCTGTGGTATCCAGCGGCTTGGGGGTCCCGAACATTACATCCGAGAACTCCGTGCCCATCATTGAGCCGCCCCAGCCGTCGCAGAGACCGGTGCGCAGAGACTGCCTGATAAGCGCTTCAGCCAGTGATGAACACCCCATGTGCGTCATGTGCATGGAAGTCGCGATCTCTCTGTCTATGGCTCTCGGCATGATCTCGGCTTTTTCCCAAAGCTCTCTTGTGTGCTCCGGGGCTCTCTGTGCGAACAGCTGCTCGCCGAACGGCTTGCCGTATTCCAGTAGTCCCTTGTATGCCATTTCGTGGGCAAGATCATATATATCCTTGCCTTCTGACTCCACGCCCCATTCGTCAGCGATCCTCTTGAGCTTATCGGGGTCTTTGATCTGGTAAGCTCCGCCTTCTTTGGTCTCGTAGAGAGTATGCATGATCTGTCTGCCGTGGTCCGAGTGAGCAGCGGCTCCGCCCGCGGTGAAGCGGACGTAGTTCCTTCCCACTATACCGTGGACATCGCATCCGCAGATGCCGCGGGGGGATTTGGGAGTGATCCTGCAGGGTCCCATAGAACAGATGCGGCAGCATGTTCCGGATTCACCGAACTCGCACTGCGGGCTCTGGTTCTTCACACGCTGCTGCCAGGAATCGGCGCCGACCTTCCTGCCGTTCTCCAGCAGGCTCTCAGTCGCCTGTTCCATCCGCTCGATAGAGATGAAACGGTCGTAATCCATCAGATATCTCCTTGAAAGAATATAATTATCGAAAATAGGATCCGCGCTGTTTCAGCGCAAAAAAATCAGGACTCTACGATCTCAAGTATCTCCATGGGGCACGCTTTCGCGCAGATGCCGCATGCGATACATTTCGAAGCTGTCTCGGAATCTTCCGGCTTGAGGCACACGCCCATGGGGCACACCTCTTTGCAGATACCGCAGCCGATACACAGTTTCTTATCGATCATATAGACGCCCTTAGCGTTCTGGGAGATGGCGCCCTGGGGACATGACCTGGCGCATTTCCCGCACTGTATGCAGACCATGGGCTTCGGCTTGCCGTCCTTCTCGATGATCTTGATACAGCTCTTGTCCTGGTGGAACTCCTTGTAGAAAGCTTTGGAACAGGCCACGACGCAGCTTAGACACGCCATGCATTCCGATCCTTTTTTTACAGTCAGTTTTTTCAATACTCCACCGCCTTGAATGTATGATAGTCAAACAGAAAAATTATATCACTTCCGATCAATTTTGGCCAACAGTAATATTATCTTTTCTTACAAATCGTTCCCAAACCTGCGATCTGTATATGATCCGGTCACATATGCCTTAAGGACAAAAGCAATATACGAAAGGCCAGCTGCCAAAACCGCCTAAACTACAGGAGATCCGCCTCGTGGTGCGAACTTCTTTCTCAACATCTCGTTCGCTGACTCGATCTCGTCTGGAGTGAGCCCTGCACCGGCGAGGAGCTCATACTCCCTGAGAGTCCCCGCACCGTGAGGAACTCCCACTGCGCCGGAATCGGAACCTGCCGCAACAGGGATCTTCATGGTTCTCGCCCTGGCGACGCAGTCCAGCTGTTCATCAAGCGTTCTTTCCGCAACAGCACAGCCGATGCCTTCTCGCCCTATGAATGCCTCTACCGCGGCAAGGGTAGGCACCCAGATGATCTGTTTCTCGGACATGATATCCAGGGATTCCCGGTCCGCAAAGTATCCGTGTTCCACGCTGTCCACCCCTGCAGCAGCCGCGGCGCGTACGGTCTGTTCTCCGTTGACGTGCGCCATCACGCTGTATCCCTCGCAGTGGGCTATATGTACCATCTCTTTTATCTCTTCAGTATCCAGTCCGTCACACGAAAGCTCCCCGAACGCTCTGAAAGTGATGATCCCGGAGAGCATGAGCTTGACGAAATCACCTTTTGCATTCCGGAGCTCTTCTATACGCCGGCGGAAAGAAGCGATATCGATGAAATCTCTTCCGACTATCGAGCCGTAATATCCGCGTTTGTAGATGGCAAACACCGGCGTGACGACTTCTATGCCGTATTCCGGTGCGATCTCCCTGCCCAGAGCGGAGACGCCGTAGGCATCCCCTCCGTCCCGGAAATATGTGACACCCGCAGCACGCAATGCGTCAAGGGATGCGCGCAGCGCATCTGTATCCACTCCGCTGCAGTGTCTTTTACGGGCGGAGGCAAAGTCCGCTCCGTCCATCATCAGGTGTCCGTGACACTCATATGACCTGCTCATTCTTCTCTCTTTTCTTTTCCGGTTTCACCGATTATAACACATGATCTACTGTGAAAAATCACAGAAAAACAGGCATTTGTTCTATATCCCTCTCACTTGATAAAAAGTGTCCCATTCTGCTATGTTATATGTAGTAAAAGACATAATCAGGCGGCTCCCCCGTCGCGCTTCTCGGCACATGTCAGCCGGTGCGCGGGTGTACCGCTTGTATTGTTTATCGAAGAAGGTGAGAAATTGCTGAACTATACCAAGTACAGGCTGAAATCCGCCGAAGAACTGCTGCCGTTTCTGGACAGCACAGACAACATCTTCGTCCTGGCCTGCAACAAGTGCTTCAAGGAGTTTGAGTCCGTCGATGAGCCCGACTGCGGAGAATTTGTGAAGCTTCTGGAGGAACAGGGCAAAAACGTCACCGGTTCCGCCAGAGTGGATTTCCTCTGCAACAAGGCCCAGACGCTGAAAGGTCTTGAGATACCGGAGGGCACAGACAGCGTCTTCGTGGTAAGCTGCGGCCTCGGCGTGCAGACGATAGCCGATTCCGTCAGCATTCCCGTTTTTGCCGCTGCGGATTCCCTGAACTTCAGGGGGCATCACGGCATGGCGCTGACTAATAAAGCATGCGACGCATGTGCCCAGTGCTATCTTAATATCACGGGAGGCATCTGCCCCGTCGTCGACTGCGCCAAGAGCCTGCTCAACGGGCAGTGCGGCGGAGCTAAGGACGGTAAATGCGAGGTCGACCCGACAAGGGACTGCGCCTGGGAGAAGATCGAGCAGCGTCTTGCAAAACAGGGACGTCTCAGGGAGTTCCTTGACCAGCCCGTCCAGGTACGCGACTATTCCAGAGTCAACTACAAGGCGATCAGCGAATTCGTCAAAGCCGCACGCGAATCACGTCTCGACGGATATTACGGCGGCGTACACCCCTCCGAGCGCAAGGAACTGAGCGAAAACGCCGCTCTTGTCAGATTCCCTGAGCCTGATACCGTAGTCATACCTCTGTCTATGCACTCCGGAGCTCCGGCTAAGCCTCTCGTCAATGCCGGAGATGAAGTCAAGGTCGGACAGAAGATAGGAGAAGCCGCGGCATTCATCAGCGGCAACGTCCACTCCAGCGTGAGCGGCACTGTCATCGCTGTGGAACCGCGTCCGCATCCGACAAGAGGAGGCGGAGTGCTTTCCGTTGTTATAAAGAATGACAAAAAAAACGAGTTAGCCGATACCGTCAGACCTTACGGCGATATCGAGACACTGACACCTGAACAAATAGTCGATATCGTCAGGGAAAGCGGCATCGTCGGAATGGGAGGCGCAGGCTTCCCTACTTCCGTGAAACTTGCTCCAAACAAGCCGATCGACGCCGTTATTCTGAACGGCTGCGAATGCGAGCCGATGCTGACCGCTGACCACCGCGTTCTCCTTGAGTACGCGGATGACGTCATTTACGGACTTCAGGCAATGATGAAGGCTGTTTCCGCGCCGAGAGGCATCATCGCCATCGAGGACAACAAACCCGATGCCATTGAGCTTCTGCAGGCCCGGACAGAGGACATCGATGGAATAGAGGTCGCAGGTGTGAGGACAAAATACCCGCAGGGTGCCGAGAAAATGCTCATCAAGCGCATCCTGGGCAGGCAGGTCCCGAGCGGCGGTCTTCCCGCCGATGTGGGAGCCGTCGTATGCAACGTCAGCACATCCAAGGCTATCGCTGATGCGATCAGGACAGGAATGCCGCTGGTCGAGCGCGTGGTGACCGTCACCGGCGAAAAGATAAAGAACCCCGGAAACTTCATCGTAAAGATAGGAACTCCTGTCAGGGAACTCATCGACTACTGCGGCGGCATCACAGGCGATGACGTTACTCTGAAGACCGGCGGTCCCATGATGGGCATCGAACTCACGGACACGGACGTTCCCGTTATCAAGGCCACCAACGGCATCATTGCCGTGGACAAGGACCATTTTGAGACAGTAGCCTGCATAAAGTGCGGCCGCTGCGTGGATGTCTGCCCGATGGAGCTCAAACCGCTTTACTTTGCGAAGTACCATGACGAAGGCAACTGGAAAGGAATGCTCGATCTGAACGTGCGCGACTGCATCGAATGCAGGAGCTGCGAATATATCTGCTCATCTAAGATCCCGCTCGTCGCGAAGATCAGAGCCGGAAAATCTGCGATAATGGAGATGAATAAGAAGTAATGCTTGTAACAAGATTAAAAGAAAAGGATACCGTCGCAGCGCTGATCACCGGGAAAGCATTTATTGTAAACTGCCACGGCTGCAAGGAAGCAGGCTTCCCCGAAAAAGAAGCTTCCGAGTTCCAGAAGGAACTGTCCTCGGAAGGAAAAGTGACCGGCATACTGACGACAGAGTATATCTGCAATCCGGAGAACCTCAGGCTTCATCTGAACCTGCATAGCAAAGAGATAGACGAAGCGGACTGCGTCCTTGTGTTCTCCTGCGGCGTCGGAGTACAGACCGTCTCTGACCATCTGGAGGACAAGAGAGTCTACGCGGCCTGCGATACCTACGCCGTGCCCGGCGGTCAGGGCGTCACTCCCCTGGAGCATGACTGCAGACAGTGCGGACAGTGTTACCTCAACCTGACCGGCGGCATCTGCCCCATCACAGCCTGTTCCAAGAGCCTCATCAACGGGCAGTGCGGCGGCGCAAAGGACGGCAAGTGCGAAGTCGATCCGAACATGGAGTGCGGATGGGAGCGCATCCAGCGCCGTCTTGCAATGGTCGGACGCCTTGATGTTCTCAAGAGCCCGGTCCGGATCCGTGACTACGGCAACGAAGTCAAAGCATCGGAATAATCCTGAAAATCAAAAAAGGTTAGGAGCTGAATATAAAATGAAAATAACTGATCGCTTTTCCAAAGGTGAATTTGTCGTTACCGCTGAAGTAGGCCCTCCCAAGGGATTCCATGTCGATGAGCTCGTCGCCGAGGCTAAGGAGTATCTGAACGGCATCGATGCCGTCAATGTCACCGACAACCAGTCATCTGTCATGCGCCTGAGCTCACTGGGCTTCTGCAAAGCCCTGAAAGATGCGGGTCTCAACCCGATCTTCCAGCTTACCTGCCGCGACCGCAACCGCATGGCGCTCGAATCCGACCTGCTGGCTGCCGCTCTCTTCGGCATAGACAACGTGCTGTGTCTTACCGGCGACCACACAAAGCTCGGCGACCACCCGGGCGCCAAGCCGGTCTTTGATCTGGATTCAGTCTCGCTTCTGCACACCGTATGCGAACTGGAGAGAGGCTATGACCTCGGCGGAAACGAACTGGTCGGGGAGCCTCCCGTGTTCGCGAAAGGCGCTGTCGTATCACCCTGCAGCGATTCCGTCGACGCCCAGCTGGCAAAGATGGAGCGCAAGATCATGGCAGGAGCCCAGTTCTTCCAGACGCAGGCAGTGTTCGATCCTGAGAGATTCATATCATTTATGGA
>JAFYZY010000073.1 GCA_017548485.1 Oscillospiraceae bacterium
AGGCCGATCAGGTCGGTGAAACTGTATTCCCGGGACTTGAGCATGGGAACGATCATCGCGTTCCAGTAGCTCTCCTTGCCGGGCTGTCTGGAATATCCGCCGTACTTCATCAGCAGCCTGCGCTGAACCATCATGCCTTCGAAGCCGCCTTTGTACTGTCCCATCTCGGGAGGGCCAACGGATTCCAGTTTCTTTATGGCCTCCTGATCATTCTCCTCCACTGCGCACTTCATGGTGAAGTCATAACTTATCTCTTCGTTGCGGATGTTGTCCACCACCTGTCCGAATCCGAACAGCGCGGCTACTTTCTCCGGATATTTCGTTATGAGCCATACGCCCAGCTCGCTTCCCCAGCTTCCGCCGATCACGAAGATCTTGTCCTTGCTGAACTTATTGCAAAGCCAGTCCACCAGTTCAGCGGCATCCTCCGTGACTCTATCGACGGTCAGTGTCTCTTCCGGGATGTTGTAATACGACCCGCCGGTGCCGCGCTAGTCCCACGTCACTATGGTGAACGTGTCCAGCAGGTCCCTGTGCTTGGTCATGATATCGTGGCGGTTGCATACCCCCGGTCCTCCGTGGAGGAACAGGAGCACCGGCTTTGCCGGATCGTCAGTCACGTAGTGTATCCTCTGTTTCACTCCTCCGAGGAGTATCTTTTCCTTTACGTCGGTCATGTCTGCTTCTCCTTTGGAAAAACGCCCTGCATTGCGCCTGAATACGCTTATGTTCACATTATACAGGAAATATCAGGAAAAGCGACCGCTCAGATGTCATCTATCTCTCTGCTGCGCATGAGCATCACTGCCGTTGCGGAAAAGCCTGCTGCGCACATGATAAGCAGCGGCGTGATGCCGAGTTTCTGCAGCACTATGCCCGCGATCACAGAGGATACCGGGACCATGCACTGCGAGATCGTACTGGTTATGCTGGACACCTTGCTGAGCTTGTCTCTGTCCACCACACGCATCTGTACCGTGCTGATGGGGATGTTGATGAAGATTATGGCGGCATCCAGGAACACGCATCCGATGCACATGAATATGATGAATGCGTTCAGCGATACTCCCCTGCCCACCAGGCCCCAGTATGCCGCAGTGAGAGACATCATAAAGACGCCTATCAAACCAAGCGTCTTCGCGGTGCTCCTGCCGCACTTTTCTCTCTGTTTGCCCGCGCTGAGTATCACGGAAGAGACCAGTGCGCTGACGCCCATCAGCATGCTGAACACGGAAGACCACATTTCCGGAGTGATCAGATCATCGAAAAGATAGCTGTCCGCCCCTCCGATGTCAGTCTTGATGAAATACGGCATGAAGTTGCTGCCTATCGGCACAAAGAAGAAGTTGATGAATACGACAGCGGCCATCAGTATCATAAGCGCTTTCTGTGTCCGCAGATAATCCAGACCGTCCTTCATGTCGGAAAAGAACAGTTTCAGCGTGAGCCTGTCCTCCGAGACCTGTTCTTCACAGCGTATGAACATCACCGAGATCCCGGAAATGATGTAACAGATTCCCATGATCAGGAACAGCACCGGCAGCGGGAGAGCAGCGTAAAGGACGCCTGCGACGGCCACTCCGATGATGGCAGTGATCGAACTGCGGATCGTGGTATATGACGTTGCCTGCTGCAGCCTGTTCTCATCCACTATATACGGAAGCAGTCCGGAAGAAGCCGGCCCGAATATCCCTGTCAAAATATTCCCCGCGATGCCGACTGCGAAAAGCACTATCAGATTGGCCTTCTGATCCTTTGTCACGATCATAAAGACAGCAGCAGCTATAAGCAGCGCACCTCTTATGAGATCGCAGGCGGTCATGATCCTGACCTTGCTGTTCCTGTCGCCCAGCACTCCCCCGAAAGGCATCGCTATCAGCATTGCCGCACTGCATACGCCGACAAAAAGTCCCTGTATGAACGCGTTGTTGCCGCTCAGCTCAAGGATGTAGAAGCTGACCGCGAAACTGTACAGGGCATATCCGATCTCGGATATCAGGCCCTCCAGGAACAGCAGCCGGAAGTTCCTTGACGAGAACACGTTCTTTGCCTTCACCTGCTCATCCATTGCTGCTTATCTCCTCCCACATCTGTTTCATCTCATCGTCTCCAAAGCGGTCAAGTATCATCTCAGCTCCTTCTGCCGCTGTTTCACCGAAGGAATCTATGACCTGTATCCTGTGTTCCAGATATATAAACTTCATCGTTCCGACCCCGTAATCCGGAGCATTGCTCAACTCCGCAACTATCCTGTATGCTTTCTCCATACCGGATCTCGCCTCATCCGTCTTTCCCTGCATCTTCTGCGCACAAGCGAGAAAAAGCATGAGATAAGAATAGATCCTGTCCAGCCCGTCAGGTGTTCCTTCTTTTTTGATCCCCGATACGGCTTCTATCGCCCATTTCATGATCTCTTCCGCCTGCAGGTAGTCTTTTTTCGCGAGATATACACATGCAAAACCTACAGCTGAATTGATCATCTCGGAGAGGCTTAGCAAAAGGCCGGAGCTGAGATAAGGCACCGCCTCTTCGTATCTTTCAAGATACATCGCCAGGCTCAGCCCTATAAGGTAGCTGAACACCGCCCCTCCGTTGTGCTGTTTAAGAAGCTCTATCCCCTTTTCCTTTTCTCCCAGCATAATATAGTTGTCCGCCATCATGCCGTAGATGATCTGCTCGCTGATCTCGGGATCCGTGTTCTGCGGCAGGAGCACCAGCGCGTGTTCCAGCAGCTCCTGAGACCGTCTGAGTCTTTTCTCATCTCTGGACCCGTTGCCGTATATCTGATACACGTTCGCGGCATTCATGACCGCTTCAAACGTGTTCGGGTATTTCCTGAGCATGACCTCCGTCTGTGTAATAGCTTCGGGATCTCTGCTCTGTGTGAGCTGTCCTATATTCTCAAGAGATGCCTTGAGACTGCTTTCATTCATCCTGTGTCCAAGCAGTGCATCGACCGAGCTGTCAAAGAAATCAGCCAGCGAGACGAGCATATCCAGTTCCGGTACCGAGAGACCGGCCTCCCACTTGTATACTGCTCCTGCCGTCACTCCCAGGATCTCCGAGAGCTGCTCCTGTGTGAGCTTTCTCTCTTTTCTGTATCTGCGTATATTCTCAGCAAGCGCTGTTCCCATTGCCTAGCCTCCTTGTCGTCATGATTCCATTATCTCACCCGGAAAGCTGGAAAGGAAGACACTATTGATACTGATAGGAATATTATTTATATACTGTTAGTATGTTTTCACTGTTTTTATAGAATAAAAACGCACAAAAGGCCATCCTGGCGGATGGCCTGATTCGTAATGATATGAGTCCGGTCAGATGACCGGCATGCTGTATTGTATCACAGCTGCCTGTACAAGTCTTTAGGACTGATGCCGTTGTTTCTGGCATTGACGTTCCAGCTGTAGTTCGCTATCCACATGAACAGTTTCCTCGGGAACAGATGCGGTTCGGCAAATATGTCCTCCGTCTTTTCTCCGGAGTTGATTGCAGCTGCAAGTTTCTCCGTGCCGAGCGCGATCTTCCTTGTCGGACCGATCCTGAACGGAAGAGCCTGTATCAGGACTCCCTGGAGCTCTCCCGCGCTGACTCCGAGACCTCCGCAGTATTCGAATCCCATCCTGCCGCACCACTGTTTTACTGCCTCAAAGATATTTATCAGCTGGCTGCTCTCATACAGTCCCATATTTGAGATGAGATAAATCTTTTTGCTTCCGCCTCTATATGACCTCTCAAAGGCTTCCATCAGACGGATCATCTGGGAAGGCACACCATCAACATACAGCGGCATGCAGAGGATCATCGTCCCGGCATCCTCCAGTTTTTCTACAAGGCCGACCATGTCGCTGAGGTGTTTTCTCAATTCCACAGTCTCTGTTTCCGTATTCAGCAGCTCCGTCACTTTGGCTGCGATCTTTCCGGAATTTCCGCCTGTTCCTCTCATACTTCCGTTGAGAAACACAGTTGCGGAAGTCTTCTCTGCGCCGATGTTCCCGGTGCTATGACGCGGATACTTCTCTTCTGTCTCTAAAAACTCCACTGAGCCGACATGACTTCTCACATTCGCGCATACTGCGGTAACATAACGCACTGCGCTGGC
>JAFYZY010000074.1 GCA_017548485.1 Oscillospiraceae bacterium
ATCCTTCAACCCGATCAACCCGGGCATCCCGAAGACAGGTTCCTTCCCGGCTCACACCTTCGAAGATGTGGAAGCCCAGGGAGTCAAGTTCTTCGACATGCTTGGCGTCAAGACGCTTGAGGAAGCCAGAAAGCTCGACGCGCAGTTCATCATGGACACCTACAACAAGAGCGGACTGTTCATCGGAAACGTGACCGACCCTGTCTACAACAAGGGAAACATCGCCGATGAGCTTCTCGCCAACAAGTTCCACGATGTGCAGTTCATCATCGGCAACACTGTCGATGAGTTCACGGTAGGACCTTCCGTGGATCCCATGGCGCAGTACAGGAACGCGGCCGACGGAGACGTCGCGCCGGTCATCCCGGACTTCGACAAGGAAGAGGAAGTCATGAAGTGGATCGACGAGCATTACGGTGAGTACGCCGACGAGTTCAAGGCGATAGTCAAGGCCGATCCGAGACCCGCCAAGGAAGCCGCAACAGTCAGCAGAGTAGCCATCGGAAACGACATTCTGGTAGCTCAGCTGGCAAAGCTCGGCAGAAGCTTCTATTTCTACAACTTCGACCCGGAGATCCCCGGAGACGATGCAGGCTCATTCCATTCCAGCGACCTCTGGTTCGAGTTCGAGACTCTGGCCAGATGCTGGAGACCCTGGGACGGCCATCATTACGATCTGGCAAGGAAGATGTGCAATTACTGGACCAACTTCGCCAAGACCGGCGATCCCAACGGCAACGACGCCGACGGCACACCGATGCCTCACTGGGATCCCGTTACACCGGAGAAGCCTTATCCGATGCAGTTCTTCGACACCATCCAGATGGCTACCGGCCCGCGCTCTGCGCAGGACAAGTTCGTATTCGACGTCTACTTCAGGGAGAAAGAGAAGAATTCCTGATATTTAACGTCAGTGATCCATGGCAGGAAGAAGACCAAAAGGCCGTCTTCCTGCCTTTTCTGATTCTCATTTACACTTCTTATAAGGTATAATTGAAAAAAGTGATAGGAGGTATGATCATGGCTTATCTGTATGATCCAGTGGAACCCGTAGTGGAGACCAAATACGGCAAACTCAGAGGATACACATTCGGAGGTGTCAACCATTTCCTGGGTGTACGCTATGCAAAAGCAGAAAGATTCCGTATGCCGGAAGAGCCGGACAGCTGGGAAGGCATAAAGGAAGCTAAGACATTCGGAGCGACAATGCTGCAGATGAATCCCTACAGACCGGTCGCCAGAAACATGGGACTGAACATCCCCTGGGCTGAGAGCGAGGACTGCTATTTCCTGAACATCTGGGCACCGAAGCACGATGACGGAATCAAGAGACCGGTGTTCGTTTATATGCACGGCGGCGGATTTTTCGCGGGCTCTTCGATCATGGAAGTCGAGAACATGGAAGGCTTCAACATGGCCAACAGAGGCGATGTGCTCTTCGTGTCCATGAACCACAGGCTCAATGTCCTCGGTCACCTCAATCTTAGCGATTACGGCGAGGAGTTCGAGAACACCAAGAACCTGGGGATCGCGGACCTGGTCGCAGCGCTCAAGTGGATACATGAGAACATCGAGGCATTCGGCGGAGATCCCGATAACGTTACGATCTCGGGACATTCCGGCGGCGGCGGAAAGGTCCTCAGCATGTACCAGATCGAAGAGGCAAAGGACTACTTCACCAGAGGCATCGTGATGAGCGGCGTCCTGGACGACGGTCCCGAGACCACGGAAGAGGAATCAAGGCTCCTGACAAAGACGATGATGGACCACCTCGGAATAACCAGAGAGAATATCGAAAAGGTATATGACGTTCCCTTCAGGGATCTGGTCGGCGCGTACAGAGCTGCCCAGAAGATCCTGATACCTCAGGGCGTAAACGTCAACCTTGCGCCTCTCAAGAATGAGTATTTCAGGGGCTTCCCGATATCTGACGGATTCTGCGAATGGTCGAAGGATAAGGACCTGATGCTGGGAACGACTTTGAGCGAGTTCAATTTCAAGGTGCATATCCCGGTAGACAAGAAGGTCGCCATGACTGAGGATGAAAAACTCGCGATGATCGCGGACAGATTCGGTGAGAGATACGACGAACTGCTCGACCTGTTCAAAAAGGCGTATCCCGATCACGATATCCTTGACCTGATGTATCTCGACGCCGGATTCAGACGTCCGAGCTGCGAGACAGCGAAGATCCATTCTCAGGTCAGCGCTTTCGATAATACATATATCTATCTGTTCGCCTTCAACATGCCTTCCGAGGGAAGGATGCCCGCATGGCACGGAGCGGATATCCCGTTCGCGTTCTGGAACTCGGAGAAAGCTCCCATTGACAATGAGCCCGTGTACGGCAAGCAGAACGCAGACGCCATCGGCAACGCATATCTTAACTTCATCAAGTGCGGAGATCCGAACAACGAATATCTGCCTGAGTGGAAGACCTATACGGCCGATCACAGGTATACGATGGTCATTGACAAAAAGAACGAGCTTAAGGAAGCCTATGACGAGGAGCTCATCAAGCTCTACATCGAGCTTTGTCCTCCGCTCAACTGGAGTCCGCTGATCTGAAACACAGGAAAACGATATGGGCAC
>JAFYZY010000075.1 GCA_017548485.1 Oscillospiraceae bacterium
AGAAGTATCTGGACGAGGGCGCCTGTTACATAAGGCTGGAGGGGGTCAACCCCGCGCTCATGGAGGATCTGCCGGAGGAGCAGGCCAACGCGATCTTCGCGCACGTGGACGCCGTCAGGAACATCATGCGCAAGGCCTCCAGGGAGAAGCACTGCCAGTGGTGCATCGCCATGATCCCGACGCAGGAGTGGGCCGACTACATCCTCAGAGACATCCCGGAGGAGGAGAGGCTCGATCACCTGTGGGATCTGCTGCTCAAGCTCTGCTACATAGACGAGGACAACGACGTGGTGGAGACCTGGGAGGAGAAGACCCGCGTCAGGGGAGAGAAGGGCAACATCATCGACTCCTATCACTTCACCAAGCTGCATTATACAGCGTCCAACGGCACCGACCTTACCGTGGAGCTGACGCCCTATTCACACTTCGGCATGGGCAACAGGCAGCTGCCCCCCAACTTCATCAGGCACGCGGCCAACATCCCCTCTGAGGAGATCTGCACCACGCCCGAGAAGTTCGGAACAAACGGCTTGGTATACGCCTCCAGGCCTCTGATACTCGGAGGCAAGAGCGTCGAGAACTTCGGCTTCCGCTTCGAGAACGGCAAGGTCACGGAAGTGCTGGCCGGCGAGGGCAAGGAGATGCTGGAGGCCCTCGTCAACATGGACGAGAACGCCGGATATCTCGGAGAGTGCGCGCTGGTGGAACATCATTCGCCCATATCCATGAGCGGAAGAGTCTTCTACACCACCCTCATAGATGAGAACGCCTCCTGTCACCTGGCTCTCGGAAGAGGCCTCGGCTTGGGCAGCCCCGACCCGAAGTACACCTTCAACGACTCGGTGATCCACATCGACTTCATGATCGGCACCGAAGACATGCACATCGTCGGCACCACCGAAGACGGCAGGGAAGTGGTGGTCTTCGACAAGGGCGACTTCGCGATTTGAGCGGAGCTGCTGATATGATCAAAGCGATAGTACTGGATCTGGACGGGACCCTGCTGAACTCCCGCAAGGAGATAACACCGGATACCAGACAGGCTCTGCTCAGAGCGCAGAAGGCCGGTATCAGGCTGGCTCTCGCCTCGGCGAGGAGCCTGAACGGCCTGGCGCGCTTCGGCAGGCAGCTGGAACTTGAGCGCGATCACGGCATGCTGATCTGCTACAACGGCGGACTCATCTCGGACGCACAGACCGGGCAGACGCTGTATTCCAAAGCCATGCCAAAGGAACTTGCCGCGGAGATCTGCAGGTTCCTGAAACAGTATGACGTCATACCCATGATCGACAGGGGAAAGTATCTGTATCTCCATGACGCCTTCGGCGGGAAGATACATTATAACGGCAGCGAGCTGGACATCATCCGCTACGAAGCTCGCAGCAACGAGTTCCTGATCTGCGAGACGGAAGACCTTGCTGAATGGATAGACTTTGACGTCCCCAAGATACTGGTGGCGGCGGAACCGGAACTGCTGGATGAGACAGAAGAAGAGCTCGCGGCTCCTTTCAGGGACAGAGCCAAGGCCGGAAGGACGGCGCCGTACTACTTCGAGTACAACGCCAAGGACGCAGACAAGGCCGCGGCGATGCTGCAGGCTTTCGAGACGGCAGGCATAAGCCCCGATGAGATGATGGCGTTCGGGGACGCGCAGAACGACGAGAGCATGATCAGAGCGGTAGGATACGGCATAGCGATGGGCAACGCCGTGAACTCCCTGAAACAGGCGGCATTCGGCGTGACGGACGACTGCGACCACGACGGGATAGCCAAAGCGATATACAGATACATCCCTGAACTTAAGGACAACGTATTGTAGCAATAGTAATGCAATATAAAGAAGGATCTTCTGCGGAAGATCCTTCTTTGATGTGACAATTGTATTGAGCAGCGAACAGTCTGCCGGACGGACTCTCAAAACTCCTTGTTGGACATGATCCTCACACTGATGCGGTAGGACAGGTACATGATCCCGAGAGCCAGGACCGTCAGGACGACGGGGATCGTCCAGAAGTATGTCCCGCCGAGAGTCTCATCGAGGAAGACCTTGACCTTTACCCAGAAGGAATGATCCGCATTGGGAAGGATATCCTGCAGCAGGACGAGTCCCGCAGCCAGCACTGCGCCGACGATGCCGTAGGCTATCATCATCACGAGCCTCGCCTTCTCAGCGCCGTATTTCAGATTGATCGGCGTCATAAAGGATACCAGGCAGATCATCACAGGGATCACGATAACGGCGGAGCGGATGTCGTCCATAGGGACGGCGCTTCCGTTCTTTATCAGAGAGGTGATCTCGCACACGGCCAGTCCCAGCACCGCGCCGGCGGCCTCCATCAGCAGGCACAGCAGGTACTTCTCCCTGACGTAGCCTTCACGGTCTGTGGGCAGCGTGAACAGGAAGGGCATCCCGTTGTCCGCCTGGTCATATGAGATGGTGCTGATGCCGATCACGCCGGCCAGCATCACGGTGTATCCCACGATGAACGCTCCCTGCATTGAGAAGCCCATCATCAGGCAGAGCAGTATGTACGTGATCCAGGTCTTCTTCTGGCTGAACAGCAGCCTCAGATCCTTTACCATAAGTCCTTTCACAGCAGTTCACCTCCTACCATTATAAGTATCAGATCGTCTATCGATCCCTTCTGTATCACGATTCCGGGGCAGTTCTCCTCATAGTATCTTCTGTCGTCCGCAAAGCAGCTGTACCCGAAGTTCTCTTTCCTGACCGCCAGGATGTGCTGTTTGTCCAGCGTTCCGTAGGTCTCCTCATCCACCCGCATCACGCCGTAGCTGTCCAGCAGCCTGTCGGTGTCCTCGTGGAGGATGATCTTTCCGTTGTTTATGAGATATATGTCGTCGCAGAGGTTCTCCAGGTCGGAGGAGATGTGGGACGAGATCAGTATGGAGCAGTCCTCGTTTTCCGTCAGGTAGTCCCGGAGCATGTCCAGGATCTCGTTGCGTGCTTCCACGTCCAGTCCCGCGGTGGGCTCGTCCATGATGAGCAGGTCGGAGCGGTGGCTCAGCGCGGCCAGCACCCGCAGCTTGGCCTTCATGCCGGTGGAGAACTCCTTTATGGGTTTGTCATCCGGCAGCCCGAACTTGCCGCAGATCCTCAGGAAGCTGTCCCTGTCGGCGTCGTCGTACATTGCCGCCAGGATGTCAGCCACGTCCTTTACCCTCAGCAGTCCGCTGAATCCCGATTCAGCCAGCGCGGCTCCGATCTTCTTTCTGTCTTCAGCCGTGAGCGCCGCCGCGTCCTTTCCCATGACGGTGACGCTGCCGCCGTCGGTCTTTATGAGTCCCAGCAGGGCCTTGATGGTGGTGGTCTTGCCGGCGCCGTTCCTGCCGACCAGTCCGGTCACCTTGCCCCTGGGGGTATTCATGGAGACATCCAGCGTGAAGTCGCCGTATCTCTTTATGAGCGAATCTATCTTAACCATTTAACTGTTGTCCTCCAGTATCAGATCCAGCATGGTCCTGATCTCGTCGTCGGTCATTCCCGCCGACTGAGCTTTCCTGACCGCGGCGGAGAGCTCGTCCTCCGCGGTCCTTCTTCTTGCTTCCGCGGCCAGCTGCCTGTCGGCCGCGTTAACGAAGGTCCCCTTGCCGTGCACGGTCGTCACGAAGCCCTCCTCCTCCAAAAGGTCGTAGGCCTTCTTGACCGTGAGGGAACTGATCTTTAGATCCGCCGACATGGAGCGGACGGACGGGAGAGCCTCCTCGCCCGGGAGAGTCCCGTTGATGATCATGTCCTTGAGCTGGTTCACCAGCTGCTCGTAGATCGGCACCATTGACTGGTTGTTGATGATAATGCGCATTTTTCTCACCTCGCAAACAGTATATAACAGTATATAACTGTTGTCAACAGTGTATAACAGTTGTCGCGTATCTTTTTTTGGAAAGGCGGAGGAACGGGAACTATGTCGGCACCGGCCGTTTGTGATATCATTTTTTCTGGAATACAACATCAGCGGAGAACAGAGATGGAAGATCTTGTCAGGATCACACTGTCCGCGAGAGCGGAGAAAGAGATAAAGAACGGCTTCCCGTGGGCTTACGACACCGAAGTGACGGCGGAACAGCAGCCCCGCGACGGGGACCTGTGCCTCGCGTACAGCGAAAAGGGGAAGTACATAGCGACTGGGTTCTACAACTCCGCGTCAAAGCTCAGGTTCAGGGTGGTGTCCACAAATGCCAACGACACAGTTAACGAACAGTTCTGGGCGAGAAGGATAAAGTGGGCGGTGGACTACCGCCGGAGGGTGATGGGCGAGGACTTCTCCTGCTGCAGACTGATCTTCGGGGACGCTGACGGGTTCCCGGGACTCACTGTGGACAGATATGAGGACGTGCTCTCCGCCGAAGTAAACTGCCTCGGCATGGACAGGATCAGGGAAATCATCTACAGGGAACTTCTTGGATATCTCAGCGAGATCGGCGAGACCATAACCTCCGTAAGGGAGCGCAGCGAAGGACGCAACCGCCAGCTGGAAGGACTAGAAGACTTCACGGGATATGTGTCCGTTCCGGGCTTTGATCTCACGGAGAAGAGGGAGGTCATAATTACCGAGAACGGCATCGGATACGCCGTCGACGTCGAGGAAGGACAGAAGACGGGATATTTCCTGGATCAGAAGTACAACAGGGCCGCCGCCGC
>JAFYZY010000076.1 GCA_017548485.1 Oscillospiraceae bacterium
AATACCAAGGACGAGTTCCTCGTGGAACCGGACGGCGACGCAAGGACACAGCAGATGTTCGCGTTCAACGCTTCCGGCGAGGCTGCCGCTGTGGAAGAGGTCGATGAGGTCACCAAAGTCGACCGCTGGATCGACGCTTCCTTCGGCGAGTACGCAGATGATTACAGGAAACTGGTCAAGGCGATGCCTGGCGATTACTACAGGAATGCATCCGTCAGCCAGATGTGGCTCGGAAACGAGATCTTCGACGAAGTCGCTGCCGAGCAGGGCAGGAAGTTCTATACCTACGTGTTCGGTCCCACCATTCCCGGTGACGACGCAGGCGCTTTCCACAGCTCAGACCTTTGGTTCGAGTTCGAGACGCTGATGAAGTGCTGGAGGCCTTTCGACGGTCATCACTTCGATCTTGCACGCAGGATGTGCAACTACTGGACCAACTTCGCCAAGAACGGCGATCCCAACGGAAACGACAAGGACGGCACTCCGATGCCCACATGGACTCCTTACACCAAGGAGAACCCCTCTTCCATCCAGTTCTTCGATGAGATCTCGATGGGCAAGGGAGTGAGCGAGCGTGACCGCTTCCTTATCGACATCAACAGAAAGTGATCTTTCCCTGAGATCCCGAACAGACAGCAAAGGCGGGTGCCGGATGGCACCCGCCAGATCTTTTCTGTTTGTTTTTCAGCGGTCGAATACTACACTGCCTGCTTCTGTCGGGTGATCGTAGACCAGGGCTTCGCTGCCTTCCGCTTTGAACTTCAGCAGTTTGAGCGTCAGCATGATATCTCCGCCGGCAGCCAGGATCATGATGATCCCGAGGAAAAAGACATATGCGCTGCACGAGAACAGCCCTATTATATACGGGACCACACCAAGGATGACAAGCGGCGCGAGCGCACCGATCACGTAGCTCCACCTGGGAAGAGGCGTCGCACAGGTGCAGTAAGGCGTCAGATACTGCACGATAAAGCCGAAATCGATATCTTTCCAGCCGTTCTCGCAGAAAAGGCTCCAGGCCGCTCCGTGGATGAGCTCGTGAATGACCGTCAGCACTATCATGACTGCGATGAGACTCAATGTCTTAACTGCACCGAAAGACAGATCAACTGTCCCGTTGATGTGGAAGAAGAGGAACATACTGAGGATCAGGAATGGTATGCCTATCAGAACAAGTATCAGATTGGCGGAGACCAGCCCTATCGTCAGCTGGGTCTTTCTGTAGCCCTGTTCTTCCAGCTCCGCGGATATCTCATCAAAGCGGATCTTCCTTTTTTCTTCTGCGGGAGTAAGTTTTCTTTCCTGTTCCTTCTTTGCCATCTGCACTATCTCCTTCCTTCAGACTGTTTTCAGCCCGGTTTCCGCCGCGGCAAGCAGGTCTATCAGCAGTTCCTTGTACTCCAGTATGAGATCGTACATGCCGTCCTCGGAAAGGACTCCTCTCTTGAGGTCTGCGGGCAGTTTGCCCGCCTCATCCGCTTCGTAGTCATTCATCCACTGTGACGATCCGTAATAATCGATCAGTCTGCCGTATCTCTTCTGGCCGTCACTGAATCTGTCCAGTGCAGTCCTCAGTTCCGAGACACCGGTCTGCATCTCTTCCATTATTTTCTCCATGGAAGCTACCCTGTCGATCCTTCTCATATGAATCTCTCCTTTTCTTTGATCATTGTGAGGATATCACCGCACAGCGATCCGGTCAATTCGATCCTTCGGAGTATTCCCTTTTCTCTCAAAGCGGATATATAATAAATTGAACCGAATACTGTTATCAACAGGAGGAATAGAATAAATGGCAGAACAAGAGAACAAGCTTAAGGAAACGGCGGAGCAGGCCGTTGAAGTTGCAAAGAGCACAGTGGAAGGCGTAAAGGAAGAGGCGAAAGCTTTTGCCGCCGACACCAAAGGCTATTCAGCAGGCGTCGTGGAAGCAGTCAAGACCGAAGGCAAGGAAGTCGTGGACGAATTCAAGGCGGCCATCAAAGGCGAGAAACTTGAATCCTCTTCCACGGAAGGCGGCGCAGGATACAGAGCGCAGGGCGGCAAGCCCACGGCTCTCGAGATAGCCGCGGTAGCGCTCGGAGCGATCGCAGTATATCTCGGCGGGATCCTGGGTCTTGTAGTCGGCGTGGTCGCGACAGCCCTCGGCGCAAAAGCGCGCACGGCGAACCAGACGACTCTGGCAACTGCCGGATTCGTGCTCGGCGCAGTTGCGGTCGTCGTCAATCTGCTCGGCATCATATTCTGAAGCACTTTGTTAATGTGATCATACGGCCGGAGATCTCCGGCCGTATGATCTTGCAAAAATTTTTAGAAAATTAGCACTCACCTATTGACAGTGCTAATTCTTGGGTGTATAACGTTGTCGAACAAAGGAACAGAGAAGATCCGAAGAGAAGAGTTCTTTGAGTCCAACGCTCCGTCCCGATGCTCAAAACATTAACATGTTATGAGTAAGAGGAGGAAAACAAAATGTTATATCCTAGTATCTGGAACGAAAATCTGTTTGACGATCTTATGAATCTGGAGTTCCCGTCTTTCCGCGATTTTGACAATACAGACCGCAAACTGTACGGCAAGAACGCCAACCATCTCATGAAGACGGACGTGCACGAGCACGATGACCATTACGAAGTCGACATAGACCTGCCAGGCTTCAAGAAGGACGAGATCACTCTCGACCTTGAGAACGGTTATCTGACCGTAGGTGCATCCAAGTCCCTCGATGAGGATCACAAGAACCTCAAGGGCAAACTGATCCGTCAGGAAAGATACGCCGGTTCCATGCAGAGAAGCTTCTATGTGGGCGAGTACATCACAGAGGAAGACATCAGCGCCAAGTTCGAGGACGGTGTGCTCCGTCTGAGCGTACCGAAGAAAGAAGCCCCGAAGCTCCCCGAGAAGAAGACGATCAGGATCGACTGATCTTCCGGCCGTTCGATAATGGGACCAGGTCCCAACCATCTTAAGTGACCGCAGCCCGGACCCGTAAAGGATCCGGGCTGTTTCTATGCTCCCTCTTTTGCTTCAGGATGTGATAGAATGGTGTTTGAAGAAAACTCCCAAGGAGAAAAGCAATGAAAAAGGCTATGCTTTATTTCTCTGCACTGTTCATACCGGCCGCGATCCTGACCTGTTTCCTGATGGTCAGAGTGAGCCCCTTTACCGGATTTTATAATGGCGGCCTGTCCCTTCTGTTTTCGGAACTGGCCCTCATAGCCGCTGCTGTATTCATCGGCTTTTCTCTTTCATACTACGCCGCAAGACGCGGCGTTCCGTATCAGGAACCGGTTCACGGCGAGCTCTGGAAAGCCGTCAACCTTACCCTCGCCGCTCTCGTTCTGGCGAATGTGGTAATTAAATTCATCTATTCCAAACCCACCGATCCTCATATGCTCACTCTCTGGGTGATCTCCGTGGTTTTTGAAGACATAGCCCTGGTGTGCATTCTGCTCAGGGTATTCTCAGCTCCATCGGACGACCCGCTCCTCAATGTGATACATACGATCGGACCCTGTCTGTTCTTTACTGCTGAGCTGCTGACCAGATTCTTCTCGTCCTCAGTCAACAAGAACAACATCCCGCTTATGATATCCTTCCTTGCATGCGGGGCTCTTGCCGTCTCCTCTCTGCGCATGATGCAGACGCTGTCGTTCGGGGAGACTTCTTCTCAGAGACAGTTCATCACGGCAGCTTATGTGACGCTGATCCTCTGTCTCGGCATACGTCTTCCGTCTGCGATATTCTACAGCATAAACGGCACTCTGTTTGATATAGTATGCCTGGCTCTGGACTGCGTTGCTGCAGTCGTTATCTTCTACGAAGCATATCTGACTGTTCCCAGCGCAGACTGAACACTTATACGGAGACACACTGATGGGAAAGAACGGCAACACAAGAGAAAGACCACTGCTTATCCTGCGCCTGCTGATGGAGAACAGCGACGAGTCGCATCCGGTCTCCATGGACGAGATCCTGCAGATGCTGGAAAAGGAAGGGATCCCTGCAAACCGCAAGTCGGTCTATCAGGACATCGATTCCCTGACCTCCTGCGGATATGATGTCGTGACGCTCAAGGGAGCCAGGTTCGGTTACTATCTCTCATCCCGGAGCTTCGAACCCGCAGAGCTGAAACTTCTGGTCGATTCCGTCCAGAGTTCCCGCTTCATCACTACAAAGAAGACTTCGGAACTCATCAGAAAAATAGAATCTCTCGCCAGCAGACACGAGGGGGCAGACCTGCAGAGACAGGTGTATGTCACCGGGCGCGTCAAAAGCATGAACGAGAGCGTTTACAACAACGTCGACAGGATATCCACTGCCATAAACTCCAATTCTTCCGTTACGTTCAAGTATTTCGACTACGATACCTCTCTGAAGAAAGTGTACCATCAGGACGGCGTATATTATTCGGTCAGTCCTTTCGCTCTGATCTGGGACAACGAGAACTACTATCTGCTGGGATACGATGAGCCTGCGGAGATGATGAAGCATTTCCGCGTCGACAAGATGGAACACATCTCCGTCACCGGCAGAAAGCGCACCGGGACGGAGCACTTCCGCGCAGAGGACCTCTCCGGATATTCGGTGATGCACTTCGGGATGTACCATGGTGAACTGCAGAACGTGCGCATAAGGTTCCGCGACAGACTGGCAGGACAGGTCATAGACCGTTTCGGGAAGGATATCTCGATGTTCCCTGACACCGACGGTTTCTTCAACATAGATGTAAAGGTCGCAGTAAGCCCGGTCTTCTTCTCATGGATCTTCTCTTTCGGAGATGACGCAGAGATCCTAGGTCCAACGGGCGTCAGAGAAGAGGCCGCCCGTTATCTCAGAAAAATCAGTTCAATTTACGAAAACTAAGAGAAATACTTTTTTGACAAGCCGGACTATATGTCCGGCTTTTATTATCGGAAGTCTCTCCTGTTCTCAGTCTTTTGAAGCACATATCTATCAGGCATAGAGTGACTTAATTCTTGAATAGTGATACGCTTGATATATAAAGAGGTGAAGTTTATGGACCCTGCAAAGACCGGAGCCCTTATCGCAGAGCTTAGAAAAGAGAATCATCTCACTCAACTCGAACTGGCACGCCTCCTCAACGTCTCCGACAAAGCTGTATCCAGATGGGAGACAGGAAGGGGCATGCCTGATCTGAGCAGTCTGGAAGCGCTCTCCTCTGCGCTTGATGTCTCAGTCGCAGAACTTATCAAGGGCGACCGCATGGCAGAGACAGTGTCCAGCGGAACATTCCGTGAGATGTCCTCCGAAGGACTGTCTATGGCTAAAGACCTCATAAGAAAAAGGAAGATCATCAATACTGTTTCATGCGTTGTTATCAGTCTCCTGCTTTTATTTGATACTCTGGTCTTCTTCAACAGTCCTGTTTATATGGAATGGTCAGACGGTCTGATCGCTCCGGAGATCTCTGCTGACGGCAGGATTACTGCCATACTCCCGGAAGGCGCTGCAGGATTTGAAATAGACACCTGTGCGATTTCCGGGGCTGAAGGTCTGACGGAGACATATATATCGTGTTACCGCACAGTCTGGAGCATGCTCACCCGGAACAACTCCATGGCTGTCGCCCTGTTAGGAGACTCCGATACTACGGGATGTGTACGTTACTTCCCCGGCCCGGACATCGATGTCGTGATATACACTAAACCCGGACTGGAGCTTCCCTATGGCACGATCCACCTGCCCAATTATCCTTATAGCACCGCCGCCAAGGTTCTGGTCGCTGTTATAGTTCTGTCTCTTGTCCTCATTCTGCGAAAAGACGGTCTCTCCATCTCGCTATGGTCAACGTGTCCTGGAATATCCCGGGCTTTGGCAGCGGTCCTTTGGTCCAGGATAATGAACGGAAAACTTTATGACAGACCTTTCTACCACGCGGGATATCTTCTGCTCGCCACGCTGATATCCGTAGCACTGAGTGTTGCAGTTGATCTTCTCGAAAAAAGAAAGACCACCGTTCGGAGAGAAAGAAACTCCTGACTGACTTTGATTGTCAAAGTTGTATAAGTCTAACATACAAAAAAAGACAGATCCGCGGTGTACCGGAGATCTGTCTTTTGCATTTTGTGTTATTCTATTCCTTGAACACAAGGTATTTCTGGTACAAGAACTCCGTGATCCCGTTGACTGCAAGCGTGATCGCGAACACAAGATAATCGTTCCATCCCGCTTTGGTGAGCAGGTCCCCTGCCCAGGTCGAGAGCGGGGTGAACACCAGATAATACAGGAAGGTCAGGCCCATAGCCTTCGCGATGTTTCCTGTCGCATGGAACGTGTACTTGCGGTTGAACGTGAAGTTCCATAGCACGCTCAATACAAGGGATATCAGATAACTGGGCCAGTAGGGCATGTGAAACACTTCTTCCAGCAGTGAAAATGACAGTGTCTGTATGATCCCCGCCGAAGCCGCAATGAGAAAATACTTCACGACCTGCAGTATCCCTTTTTTCTTTTCCATCATCCGTATCCTTTCTGTTCCGGAGGAATAAATGCGCTCAAAGTCTCAAAAAACAAAGCTGATAACATATATGGGACTGGGCATCGCCCTCTATGTCGTCCTTTCCTTCACCGTTAAGATCCCTCTTCTCGCCCGCATAAGGACCGAGCCGGGATATATAGCATTCGGAGTGTTCCTGTGCCTGTTCGGATACCCGGCAACATCTGTGGGTGTTTTGGGATGCATAATCGCGAATCTGCTCTACAGCGGAACATTTCCCATAGGGTGGGCACTCGGTCAGCTGTTCATAGGCCTTTTCTGCAGCTGGCTCTTCCCGAAGTTTAAAAACATCTGGGCTAAACTTGCCATAGGTCTTATCGCCGTTTTCATCGGCATAGCCGGGATCAAGACCGTTACCGAATCCCTGCTCTTCAACCTGCCTCTGGGGGTCAAGCTTGTCCGCGGTCTGGTCGCTTCCGCTGCCGACGCCGTACCGTTTCTTGCAGGCATACTGATAAGCAGCAGGATAGCCGGGAGGGCAGGAACAGAAAGTGACGCCGCGCGGGATCAGTGATCTTCCTCCTCGCCCTTCTTTCTGAACACAAAGAACTTCTGTCCTATATAGTTAAGTCCTATATAGCATATGTTCGCAAGTATGCCCTTGAGCGTGTTCAGCTTGTCCGGATCCATATCCGGTTTGATGACACCGGAGAAAAACCAGTCAAGCACAGGCTTTCCAAGTCCGTACGCCAGAAGGAAGCAGATCAGTACTTCTGCAAGATATTTCGGAAGCACTTTGCTCATGGATTCCGTATTCCTGAACGTGTATTTTTTATTTGCAAAATAAGTGAACACGAGCGAGCATAGAAACGCTGTGCCGCTGGTGATCCAGTAGCCCAGGTGAAAGAAGTTGTTAAGGACATATGTGACGGTCCAGTTGATGGCAGTGCTTATCAGTCCCGTGATCAGATAGATCAGGGTCTCCCTTGAGAAGAACTCCGTCCTGAACCACTCAACGATCTTTTTCAAAATGAACCCTCCAGAGAAAAACAGCGGGAGCGAGCGCTCCCGCTGAACTTTTTGTTTGACGTTTTAGAACATCTCTTTCGCTGCTTCAAGGATCTGGGCGTCAGAGAGCCCGTAGACCTCGAGAAGCTCGTTCGGTGTTCCGGACTGTCCGAAGACATCCTGTATGCCGAGTTTTCTGAAGGCAAAATCACCGTGTCCGATGATGGCGTCAGCCACTGCGTCGCCGAGTCCGCCGATGACGCTGTGCTCCTCTATAGTGAGGACCTTCTTGCATCTAGTAGCGTACTTCAGGACAGTTTCCTTATCCAGGGGCTTGATCGTATGAACGTTGACCACGGAGATGTTCTTCCCCTGCTCCTTGAGCGCATCAGCCGCGTCCACAGCGGGCTTCACCATGAGACCGCATGCAAAGATGACGCCGTCGTCTCCGTCGCGGAGGACGTTGGCCTTGCCGATCTCAAAAGGCATATCCTCTTCAAAGACATGGGAAGAGGGGCGGGCAAATCTCAGATAAACGGGCCCGTCCATCTCCGCTGCCGCGAAGGTGGCTTTCTTTGCCTCGTTCGCATCGCAGGGAACTATGACCGTCATGTTGGGGATGACTCTCATCAGCGCGATATCCTCGATGGACTGATGGCTGCTTCCGTCTTCTCCGACTGTGATGCCGGCATGGGTCATGCCGAGCTTGACGTTGAACCTGGGATATGCAACGCTGTTGCGGACCATCTCATATACGCGGCCTGCGCCGAAGATCGCGAAGGTGCTGCAGAAGGGGATGAATCC
>JAFYZY010000077.1 GCA_017548485.1 Oscillospiraceae bacterium
CCCAGGCTGTGGAGATCTCGTTGGCGTGCAGATCCTTTGGATCCATTATGAGGATCTGTTCTCCGTCGGGATGCCTGTCCGCCGTAGCGGCGTAGGTGTTCTCGTCGAAGAGCACGCATCTCTTTCCTTCCGTCATGCCGAACTTCTCTGCGTATTCCTCGAACCTGTAAAGAGCTCCGGATTCTATGACGACGGCCTTTGTCACCATGTCATGGGATCTTCCGCAGCTGCATTCTCCGCTGAAAGCCGTGCTGTCTACGAACATATCAGTTACCTCTCGCTTCTTTTCTTATATCTTTCAGCCTGTGCAGCAGACTGTCCTTCTCTCCGAAGAAGGAATACATGTCGCAGTATGCTCTGTACAGGCGTTCATATACGGCTGATGATGAGGGATCCGGGCGATACACCGTGCTGAAGGGCATGGCGTACTTCTCGGTCAGTTCAGCAAGGGAAGAGAAGCCTTCTCCCGCTGCAGCAGTTCCCATTATGGCGCTGCCCACCGACCCGGTCTGGTCGCGGTCCACCACCAGCACGTCCCGTCCCATGACGTCGGCGTAGATCTGCATCATGAGGGGATTCTTGTGGGGTATGCCGCCGGTGGCGATCAGTGTATCTATCCTGACGCCGGAATCCTCCAGCGTGTCGATTATCTTCCTGCACCCGAAGGCGGTGGATTCCAGAAGGGCCCTGTATATCTCCTCGGGGGAGGTCTCGGTGGTGAGACCCGCGATGACTCCTGACAGGCTGAAGTCCATCAGGGTGGAGCGGACTCCGTTCCACCAGTCCAGAGCTACCAGACCGTTCTCGCCGGGACGCAGGGCGGACGCTTTCTGTGTGAGCAGCTGCTGTATGGCGAGGCCCTTCTCCTCCGCTTCTCTATGATACTCCGGCGGGACCTGGTTCTCGGCGAACCAGGCGAACATGTCGCCTATGCCGGACTGCCCGCACTCGTAGGTGTACATGTCTTTGAATATACTGTCGTACACGACACCGCTTATGCCGTCGATGCAGCTGAGAGTGTCGCTGAGCAGCATCTCGCAGGTGGAGGTGCCGATTATCATCAGGAACTGTCTGGGCTTTGAGACGCCGCATCCGTATACCGTGGTGTGGGCGTCCACTCCCGCGGCTGCGACCGGTATTCCCGGTATCAGACCGAGCAGTTCAGCGCCTTCCTTGCTGAGTCTTCCGGCGCAGTCGCCGGGGAACGCGATATTTTTCGGGTATTTATCCGAGAGGCCAGAGAGTTCCGGAGATATGCTTTCAAAGAAGGACGCAGGGACGTCCCCGGTCTCCTCCGAATAGTATGTCTTGAAGGCTGCGCCGCAGTATCCTCTGGATTCGGTGCCGCAGAGCAACCGCACCAGCCAGTCTCCGACTTCCAGGATGCGGTCCGACGCATTATAGAGTTCAGGGGATTCCATGGCGATCTGCATCGCCTTTGGCAGGAAATGTTCCCCTGAGATATGTCCCCCGAAGGGATCCAGCAGCTCGGAGCCGTCCTTCCGGGCGGCTTCCTCTATCATGTCTGCGTACTTCTGAGCAGCGTGGTGTTTCCATACCTTTATATATGAGTTGGGATCCTGCGAGAACCTGGGATCTTCGCAGAGAGGGTTGCCTTGTGAGTCAACGGGCAGCATGGTGGACGCGGTTACGTCCAGACCTATGCCTGCCACCTGTTCCGGAGAGATCCCGGCCGATGAGACCGCTTCCCTTACGGAAGCGTTCAGGGAATCCAGATAGTCCTGAGGGATCTGCACCGCCCAGTCCACCGCCAGCAGAACTCCGTTAGGAAGGCGGTCGGTCAGTATACCGTGTTCATATTCGCTGACGGCGGAGGACACTATCTCTCCGCTGTCCAGATCCATCACCACCGCGCGGGCGGAGAGGGATCCGAAATCTATACCTATGGAATATCCCGGCATTACTGTTCCTCCGTTGTTGTTTCTAATTAGAGTATAATCCTAAAACGGTCTCAAAACAAAAGCAGTTCAGACTGACGTCCGAACTGCTTTATCCGGCTTTGATAACTTCTGTAATAACCATCTCATCGGGAGTCACTCCGCACAGGCAGAAGAAGACTTCCACTCCCGCCGACACCGCATCCCGGAAAGCTTCCGCGAACGCGGGATCCGTTTCTTCATTGGGAAGCACCTCCCTGAAGCACTCCGCCTGCAGGACGAAGGCGATGCCCGCGCGATACCCGTCCTTTAGGGAAGAAGTAAGCTCTCTGAGATGCTTCGCTCCGCGCTCGGTGGGAGCGTCTGGGAAGTATCCGACGCCGTCTCTCTCGAGAGTGCAGCCCTTGACCTCCAGCAGAAACTTTTCGGTACCGCGCTCCATATAGAAATCTATCCTGGAGTTTCCGTATCTGTACTCCGGGCGGACCAGGTCACAGTCCTGTTTCTCCAGCCATTCCTTTACCGCGGCGTTGGGCGCCTGGCTGTCTATGTTGAAGAGACCTTTCCCGGGCTTCTCCGCCGCGATGAGGTCATAGCGCGTGGACCGGTTCGGATTGTCCGACTGTTCCAGGTACACTGTGATGCCATCGGTCAGGAGCTCCCGGCAGCGGCCGGTGTTCTTGACGTGTACAGCCTCCGTCTCACCGTTCTCCAGCCTGACGTCCGCAATGAAGCGGTTGGGGCGGGAGAGGAATACGGCTTTGATTGTGTTCTTATATTTCATTTATATATATGATCAGCCGCTGATGTCGCGGTCCAGATTGATATGGAAATCATATCCCGGCAGTTTGTCGCTGAGCTCGGTGCGGACGTGATCTATCAGCGCGGAGGGATTAGGCTCGCTGAAGTCCACTATCAGGTCAAAGGAAACCAGGTTGTCCTCCTTGCGCAGATAGAATCCGTGCATCTGCAGGATGCTCGCGTGGTCCGAGATCTCTTCTCTCACAGCGGACATGATCCTGCCGGATTCCTCATCGGAAGTGTTTGACGCATAGACGCCTATCGTGAGGTATACGCTGTACTGCGAGTAGATCTTTGCGGCGATATCTCTCGTAAGGGCGTCCACTTCCTTTACGGACATGCCGTCGTCCAGTTCCACATGGACGGAGCCGAGGTATTCCTCGGGACCGTAGTTGTGCAGCATCAGGTCATACACTCCGCGCACCTGAGGAAACTCGCTGATGGCGGCTCTGATGCCGTTCGCCAGATCGCCGTCTATGCGTACGCCGATGATGTCGTTGATCGTCTCGGAGACGATGCCGATACCGGTCTTGATGATGAAGGCGGAGATGACCGCTCCCAGGATCCCGTCCAGCTCTATCTTGAAGATCATGGACATCAGCATGGAGATCAGGGTCGCTACCGAGATAAGGGCGTCCCCGTTGGCGTCGGTCCCCGAAGCGGTGAGGGAGGTGGAGTTGAGCGCTTTGCCCTTCTTAATGAACAGGGCTGCGATCGCGAGCTTGGCGATGATGGCCGCTACGATCACGGCCAGCGAGAGCTGGCTGAAGCTGGTGGCGGGAGGGTCGATTATCTTTTCCACGCTCTCCTTGAGGGAGGTGACGCCGGCCGCCAGAACGATTATGGCTATTATGAACGAGGTGACGTACTCCACTCTTCCGTGCCCGAAGGGGTGCTGCTTGTCCGCCTTCTTCTTTGCGAGCCTGGTGCCTACTATGGTGATGACCGAGGACAGGGCGTCGCTGAGGTTGTTGACAGCGTCCAGGATTATGGCAGTGGAGTTCGACGCGAAGCCCACTATCGCCTTGAAGACCACGAGAACGATGTTGGCGGCGATGCCCATGAGGCTGACTCTGATTATCTCTCTTGAACGGTTCACTGATGGATACCTTCTTATTATTAATACATATATAAATATACCGAGCCGCCGTCAGTCTTCTGCGGCGGCGTCCGTATTATTGAGCGGGATCATGACGTTGCTGTAGAACACCGATCCGTCGTTGCTGAACTCGGCGGATCCGCCGTATCTCTCCGCTATGCTGGCGACTGAGGACAGACCGATGCCTGAACCGTCGCGCTTGACGGACAGATACCGTCCTCTGCTCTTGCGCACTGTTCCGTCAAAACTGTTGGATCCCACTATGAAGAGGTTGACGTCTCCCTCGTTGACTATGGAAAGCTGGATAAACCGGTCTTTCTGCTCCACCGACGAGCAGGCTGAGACAGCGTTGTCAAGAATATTTCCGACTACCGTGCACAGATCCACGTCGGATATACTGACATCTTCCAGAGGATCGATGACCAGTTTTATATCTATGCCCATCCTTTGCGCGTTTCCCACATGGTAGTTGAGCAGCGCATTGAGAGGCTGGTTCAGGCAGAACCTGATCACGTCGTTCTCCGGGATCGTTCCATAGAAGTCGTCGAAGTATTTGTTGAGGGAGTCGTAATCTTTCTCCTGCAGAAGTCCGCGCAGCGTATACATCGTCTGTCTGAAGTCGTGTCTCACAGCAGCCGATTCTTCTATGTATCTCTGCTGGGAGTCGAACTGGCTCTTCTGCATCTCCAGGATCCTTGCCCGCTCCTCCGCTCTCGCGGCGAAAAGAATGCCGGCGCATACACGGTAGAAGGAGAAAGTGAGAGTTATAAAGACCAGAGCGAGAAGGAACAGCGTTACGAAGTAGGTCTGGATGGCATGTCTCGCAAAAAGAACTGAATAGTCATATGGAGTTATCGCAATGCTCAGAAAGATACAGGCGATGGAAGTGGGAAGGGTGGCATACCAGACCGACGGTATATCCATGCGGTCTATGAGCCGGACGCCGTTCTTGCGGTATTGGATGTTCAGGATGAAGGCTGTTACGGTAGTGAGCACCAGCTGCAGAACGATATAAAGAACAGTGATATCATTCTGACCGGCGTGGGGATTGAATATCGCGTCGATTCCGTTGGAGACCGATGTGATCAGAGAAGTGATAGCCATTATATGCGCAAAGACTGCGAGAGCTTTGCTTATGTGGCACTTTACCGCCAGACGGAACGGGATGAAGCAGACACAGAGCAGAAGCCCTGTGATGATGCCTGAGTCGGATGAAGTGTTCGTGTCGAACCAGGCAGCTATCGGTATGGTGATCAGAAGTATCGCTATGACCGTAGGGAGCGTCCTGCGGAAGGATTGCCTGAACTGGTTGCGCATCAGGGAGCAGCAGAGGAACGCCGAGGGAATGGAAACAAGGTATGTCAGCAGATTGCGCCAGTAAGAATTCATCTGTTCCTCCTTAAAGCGTCTTCCCGTATCTTCGTGAATTTATAGTTCCGCCAGATACTCTCGAGTTCGCTGCCGCGTCTGGTGCTGACCGGAAGCCTGACACCTGTGGAGAGGATGCAGGTGTCACCGGAGAATCCGGTGACATGATCCATGTTGACGAGTATGCCTCTCATCAGATTAAGGAAGCAGTCATATTCAGATAAAGCATCAGAGGCTTCCGAGAAGTTCATTCTCGGCCTGTGTTTCTTTCCGTTGATGTCGGTTATCTCCACATAATGAGCGGAAGACTGGACAGACACGATATCGGTGATCGGGAGACTGTACTGCACCCTGTTCTCCGTGAAGGTGAACCGGTTGAGTTCGGTCTCGTCCTGCCTGTGGAACAGATCGTCCAGCATTCCGAACAGACGGGAGCGGTCGACAGGCTTAGTGAGGTAGTCGAAGGCGTGGAATCTGAAAGCGTCCGGACGGTGCTCCGCGCTTGATGTGAGGAAGATGATCGCTATGTTGCGGTCCGCCTTCCGTATCTCAGCGGCGGCGTCCAGACCGCTCATGCTGTCCATATATATGTCAAGGAATATGGCTGCGTACTGATACGGACTGTATGAAGATATGAGCGGAAGCGGGTCGGAAAAACTCTCTGCGGTCAGATCCAACCTGTTTGCGGAACTGTATTCACTTATAAGCTGCTCAAGCTGCGAGCGTGCCTCCTGGCTGTCATCGACCAGTGCGATCTTCATGAAAGAGTATCCTCCGTGACAACTCATGCCAATCCATAGACATCTTGTGCCATTTCGTTGAATATGGCGGATCGTAAGAAATATAATGAGTAGGCTGTAACAGGGTGACAAAGCAGTACTGCGCCCTTTTACAGATATAAATATATTATACACGCTCAGACATCATTTTTGATTTGACTTTCTGAGACATAAGCATTTGATGGAGTTGTTTTTACGTGAGAGCATTGATCTACACAAATAGTGATGCTGAATACGAACTGATAAGGGACGCCCTCATCGGTGAATCCTGTCTTATAGATATCAGAAGAGATCCGCTGGACGGACACGGACACTATACAGAACATTATGATATAATTGTCGTTGCGCTTGACGGCGCCAGAGGGATGAACGAAGTCAATGAGTGGACCGGAAGATTCCCTTCTTCCAAAGTGATATGGATCACGGACGATAAGGAATTCGCGGGAATAGCCCTTCAGAAACATATTCATGATTTCATCGTGAGACCGTTCGACATCATCAGGCTCAGGGACAGTTTCAGAGGTACAATGGTAAACAGTTCAGGGGCAAATTCCTGGCACATCCCATCCAGTGTCTGAACAACAACAGGATATCATACAACTAAATGTGACCCACGGCTCTGAGGCAGAGCCGACAAAATATATTATGGCTTAGGCCGGACAAATAAAGATCGCAGAGGATTGACACATGAAGAACAACGGTAAGAGATGGCTTGCACTGCTGCTGTCATTGTTGATGATAACGCAGTCCTGCTTTATTTCACCTGAACTCACGCGCAACGTCTTCGCACAAGACGCTGTCGTAGATGTTCTACCCACAGAGGAGCCTGCAGCGGAAGAGCCCGCAGCAGAGGAACCTGCAGTGGAAGAGCCCGCAGCAGAGGAACCTGCAGCGGAAGAGCCCGCAGCAGAGGAACCTGCAGTGGAAGAGCCCGCAGCAGAGGAACCTGCAGCGGAAGAGCCCGCAGCAGAGGAACCTGCAGTGGAAGAGCCCGCAGCAGAGG
>JAFYZY010000078.1 GCA_017548485.1 Oscillospiraceae bacterium
CCGAATGCCTGCAGCGTGCCGGCTCCGGTCACTTCCACCTTCAGCTGCCTGTCGGATGCGGAACGGATGACGCCGTTCTCCCCGGTGAGTTCGATGCGCAGGAAGCAGAGATCCTGTCCGTCTGCCTTCAGTACCGGCTTCTCCGGGATGACGCGCAGGACCGTGTTCCCTGCCGCGCTGACAAGGGATGTCCTTCCGGTCTCTTTGCCGTACGCGTCGTAGGATACCGCCTCCACCGTTCCCGGCTCGTACGCGACTCTCTTGAATATGCTCTTGTTTTCCCTGACTTTCTTTCTTCCGTAAGACCTGCCGTTGACCAGCAGTTCCGCAGTCGCTCCGTTGGAGTACACGGTAACCGTCTGCTTCTTTCCTTCGCAGCCGTCCCAGGCCCAGCTTCCGACCGCGTCGGTGTCTCGCCACATGGCCTGGGTGTGAGCCTCCCCCGCGTGGGTGTAGGGCTCCACGCCTATGCCGGGCTGGTCCGTGAGGCCCCAGATCAGGCGGTTCCACTGCACTTCCGGGCGCTGCTTGCCGCAGATATCGACCACTCCGCATCCTCCGGATATGATCAGGCCGTTGTTGTTGTAGCTCCTGTAGCGCACCGTTCCTATACCGGCTTCTCCCAGGTAATCCCATCCCGTCCACATGAAGTCTCCGGTGATATTGGGATACTTCTTTACCAGCTCCCAGTTCTTGTAGAGCATCTTGGGAAGGGTCTCGGATCCGGTGAAGGGACGGTCAGGATACATCTTTACTTCTTTCTCGTATCTTGATGTCGCGTAGTTGTATCCGGGGATATCCAATATGCCGGAGACCTGTGAGACCACTTTGTCCGCGTCCTTTGACGCAGCCATCCTGTCTATTATTCCGCCCATCTTATTCATCAGGATGTTGAAGAACTCGCTGGTGGGCATGCTGTCCATGGTCTGCGTGCCGGTGTTCTTACCTTCTCCGTATATGCCTTTGCCTTTGGAAGCGGAAGCCGCGAGCATGAGGTTCATGCCGAGGGTCACCGCTCTGGTGGGATCGGTTTCCCTGACGAACTCCGCCATCGTCCTGCAGTATTCCTGTCCCTCGGGAACACCGATCTCGGAGATCTCGTTTCCTATCGAGTACATCACTACGGACGGATGGCTGCGGTCCTTGCGGATCATCGCTTCCGTATCCCGCTGCCACCACTCGCGGAAGGTGTCACCGCCGTAGTCGCCGGGATTCTTTTTTACCAGCCACATGTCAAAGGTCTCGTCCATTATGTACATGCCGAGCCTGTCCGCTGCGCGGAGCATTCCCTTGGCAGCGGGGTTGTGGGCTGAACGAACAGCGTTGAATCCGGCATCCTTAAGGATGCGGATCCTGCGCTCTTCCGCTTCATCAAAGGCGCATGCGCCGAGTATGCCGTTGTCGTGGTGGACGCAGGCCCCGCGCAGCAGCACTTCTCTGCCGTTTACTTTGAATCCGTCCCTGCCCCAGCTTATCGTCCTGAATCCGAACTCTGAGGCGTCCCTATCGGTCTCCTGTCCGCCTTCCAGAAGTACTGCTTCGCAGTCATAGAGATTGGGCTCCTCAGCGTCCCACAGCAGCGGGTCTGTCACGCTGAGACTTACGCATGCCTTTCCGTCTTCCACCTCTCCCACTGCGGAAGCGGCTTCTTTCCCGTCTCTCGATATGATGACTCTTACTTCGTCTCCTCCGGTGGCTTCCAGCCTGACTTCCGCTTTGCCGTCCATGTCCGCGATGACGAAGACGCTGTCCGGTACTATATGGGACCTGTTTCCGAGGTACAGGCTCACCGGGCGGATGATGCCGGCCCCGGAATACCAGCGGGAGTTCGGAGCGTTGCTGTTGTCAGCCGTAACTCTGATCTCATTCTCCGCGCCATATCTGAGCTTTCCGCTGAGGTCAACGAAGTAGTTGCTGTATCCGTATGGGTGCCGTTCCAGCAGTTCCCCGTTGAGATACACCGACGAGTCCTGATACACGGCTTCCAGCTCCAGGATCGCGCTGCCGTCCTTCCATTCCTCCGGTACATCGAACCTTTTCACGTAATCGTAGCAGCCTTCATGGAAATATCCGCAGGCCCCGGCGGGAACGGCATCTTTGCTCCTCTTCTCATGAAGCATCGCGTCGTGCGGCAGATCCACCGTCACTGCGTCCGATCCCTCTCCCCTTTTGCTGAACAGCCATCCAGTGTTGAGATCCTTCTTTATCATGATCATTCTCCCTTTTCCCGTTATCTGACACAATTATATAAAGTCACGTAATTGTTCCGAAATAGCACATATATGCATCTTTATCGCTATTTTGTGGCATATATGTTACTATAATCTTCAGAAAAGAGGTGATCCTGTGTTTCAGGCGCTTATTGTCAGGAACGGTATTGCGAGACTGGAAAGACACGACCTTCTGCAGGTCGCTGCCTCCATGTCTGTGGAAGAGTCGGATCTGCGCTCACGGGAAGGCTTCCGCGAGAGCATGGTGCCTCTTCAGATGGTGCTGATCTCATTTTCTGCGGACGATCCCTCACCCTACAGGATATGTTTTTTCTCCCCCGGCAGTTATCAGTACATCGAGATGGACAAGCCGACATTTACCGCCCTGATCTCCGCCACCGAGCTGCATACACACAACACCTACGAGCTTTGTCTCGTAAAGGAAGGAAGTCTCTCCCAGCGGATCGAGACGGAAAGACATCTTTATCCCAGTGGGAGCTGTTTTCTGCTCAACAGGAACGTACGCCACAATGAGGAGTACGACTCTTCTTTCTGCACCGTGACTCTGTCCATGTCGGAAGAGTATCTCAAACAGACGCTCAGGGAGGAGTTTCCCGGCGGCGATATGGCCAATGAGATATGGGGAAAAGGCACCGATCTCGGTCAGTTCCTGAACGCCGAGCTCAATTCAGTCGATATCGGAAAGAAGTCCTATATAGACTTCATCCCCACAGCTGAAAGCGACGAGGTGTCCGGTATGTTCGACAGCATAGCTCTCGCTCTTCTGGATCCCGGACCCGGCAGCGTCTTTCTCGTAAAAAGTCTTCTGTGCCGGCTCTTCAGCCTCCTCACGCGCAGGGATATCTTTTCCACCGTACCGGTGGAACTGGGGACCGCTGCAGAAGGACGCACCTTCAGTGAGATAACGAGGCTCATGGAAGAGACAAAGGGACGCATAAGCAGACAGGAACTGTCAGACCGCCTGCATTATTCCGGCAACTATCTTAACCGCATCACCAGGAAATATACCGGCATGAACCTCACCGGATACTCCAATTCCATATCCATGAGACATGCCGCTTCCATGCTGCTGAATACGGATCTGACTGCAGGCGAGATCGCGGAGGAACTGTCCTTCAGCAACAGGCGCTACTTCTACAGGGAGTTCGAGAAAGCCTACGGCACCACCCCCAGGAGATACCGCACAGCACACATCAAATAACAGACATAAGATCTGCGCTTTGCGCATAGAAGACTGTGACCGCGCTGTCACGGTCTTTTTCTTTCCTGAAACACTCCCTCCTCAGGCAATTGACTTGCCGGAGGAGATACATTAAACTTTTTTATGAACACGTTCATAAAAAGGTGACGATATGCCCAAGATCATAGACAACATAAGAGACAACGCCGTGTCGCAGGCCAGAGAAGTCCTCGTCTCCGAGGGATACGGCAGTCTCACCATGCGCGGGATAGCCGCGAGATGCGGAGTGGCTGTCGGGACCATGTACAACTACTTCGAGTCCAAGGAGCACCTGACCGGCTGTGTTGTCGTCGAGGACTGGAACAACTGCTACACCGCCATGCGCTTTTCCGTCGGCGAAGCGGCGGATCTGAACGGCGGGCTGAGGACTCTGTACGCTCAGATGGGAGAATTCACAGAGAGTCACCGATATCTTGATGAGATCGACCGCAGAAAAGTATCCGGGAGATCCGCTTATACCGGACGCCACGAGGTGCTTCTCGGGCAGACCGAGGAACTGGTCGGTCTGCTGACCGTCAGGTTCGGCGTGCATCCGGAAGAACCTGTCAGGCGCGTCATCGCCGAGATGATCATACATCTCAATTCCCTGCGCTATGAATATGAGCTGGCGGAGCCGGCTTTTAGAAAACTAATAGTCTGAAACTGAAAAAGACCCAATAAGGAGATCGTAAAATGGAACCCAAGATCGGACTGTCCCCCGTAGTGATCGACATTGCAAACAAGACCAGCCCGACGCTGGACGAACTGGTGTTCGGCTCGACGGTGATACTGCTGCTCAACTATCTGGTGTACAGATATATCCTCAAGAAGGACGTGCCACTTTGGAAGCACATCGTCATCATGCTGTGCTCCGACTGCGCGTTCCTGATCAACAACTTCGTAAAGATCTACGCTAGGAAGTTCTACGGCCCGGCCATCGGCACATACGGGATCGCTTTCTTCATCGTGTACTACGCCCTAATGTACAAAACACCGGGAAAGAAGTTCTTCTCGCTGGAACTGATACCTGGCATCCTCATGGGTCTGTTCTACACCTTCGGGGTGATAGCCTTCGAGGGATTCTGGCGCGTAGGTTTCTGGGCCCAGGACCTGAGCATACTGTTCAACGATCCCAGAGTCACTTTCTTCCGCAGCTTCGTGATCGCCGTGATCTGCGCGGCGCTGGCCGCGGTGCTTCAGAAGCTCCTTGTAGACAGAAAGAGACGC
>JAFYZY010000079.1 GCA_017548485.1 Oscillospiraceae bacterium
ACATCCTGATGAATAAGATGGGCGGAATAATAGACAGGATGGCTGCGTCAAAGGACGCGGACAAAGTGGTCTCACAGGTCTCCGGCATACTGGATATCCCCGGATACAACTACGCGACATCAAGATACGAGAAAGAAGTAAAGATGTATCCGGACCGTCCCTTCACCGGATCCGAGACGCTTCCCAAGATGCTGTACAAAAACTGGGAACTGGTAAAGAAGTATCCCAATATCACCGGAGACTTCATGTGGACGGGATGGGATTATCTCGGGGAAGCCGGCATTGGAACGGTGCGCTACAAGAGCTACAAAGATAACGGACTGATCATCTCAGGCGGATGCGGAGTGGTCGATATCTGCGGCAAGCAGCGCCCGGAAGTGCAGTGGAACCGCCTGATCTGGGGCCTCACGGACGAGCCCGGCATCGGAGTGGAGCCATATACCCACGCGGGAGAGGCTCACACCCAGGCTATGTGGCGCGATACCGACGCGGTCGGAAGCTGGGCCTGGGACGGCTGCGAAGGAAAGAAGCAGACAGTGACCGTGTACTCCAATGGCGCGACAGCGGAACTGCTGGTCAACGGCAGATCTTACGGAAGAAAGAAAGTCAGGGAAAACAAGAGCATATTCAAAAGAGTCGCATACGAGCCGGGAACGGTGGAGGCGGTGTCCTACGACGTGTCCGGCAAAGAGACCGGAAGGACATCCCTTGTCAGCGCGGCCGGGAACACGGTCCTGCGCGTCATCCCGGAGAAGCCGGTCCTGAAGGCAGACGGACAGGATCTATGCTTCCTGAGAATAGAAACCACCGGGGAGAACGGCGTCATCCGTTCCGCATCCGACAGGCAGCTGAAGGTGGAAGTGACCGGAGCCGGCACGCTGCAGGCATTCGGATCCGCGCGTCCCAACATGAAGGAGGATTTCATCAGCGGCACGCATACCACCTTCCTCGGACAGGCGCTGGCGGTGGTGCGCGCAGGAAATGACAAAGGAGAGATCCGCGTGAGAGTGTCCGGAGACGGACTGGAAGACCGGGAGATGGTCCTGACAGTAGGATAAGAGCAGTCAAAGTCAGGAAGAATAAGCAGACCAGTCAAAAACATCCTATCCTATTACGACAATGACGGCATCTGTGACAATGAGCTGTGCTACAGATGCGGGAACATAGAACAGTGCCGCAGAGAGAGAAAACAGAGATGCTTCTGACATTTACATAGAAGCGGGGCAATACTGCAAACAGTATTTGAAGCAGATAGAACAGAGCCTGATGAGATTAGTTTCTAGTCAGGCTCGCTTTTATAGATAGTTTTCGAAAAAAACGTAGAACTCTACCCAAATATCGAAATCAAATGCAGAAGAGAGAGGGGTGATCCTGTTTCTTCAGTTACGGCAACATGAAACGGAAAACAGTATTCCAGAACACAAAGAACGAGCCTGATGAGATGATTTTCGTTAGGCTTTCTTGATTTGTTGAATCCAGTCTATCGTGTGTACACGATTAGATCAGTGCAGTTTTGTCGTGTGTACACGATAGTTTTTTAGGATTGAATCGCAAAACTAGAATGATACTTTACTTTTGCGCTCTTATGGTGTAGTATTAAAAGCGAGAAAGTAAGGTGAATAATAATGACACGTTTTGATATTCTGGATCAGCTTGTAGAAAGAGGTAACGGATATCTGTGCACTTCACAGGTGATCGAAAACGGCATTTCCAAGCCCACACTTGCAGATTATGTGAACAAGCGCGGTATGAGACGTGTGGCGCAGGGGGTGTATCTGGCTGAGGATGCATGGCCGGATGAACTGTATCTTCTCTGTCTGACGAATAGCAAGATCGTATTCTCGCACGAGACATCTCTTTTCCTGCACGGCATGATGGAACGCGAACCAAAAGACATCAGTGTTACGGTCAAAGCCGGTTACAATGCTTCGCATCTGCGCAAAAAAGGCATCCGTGTTTACCAAGTCAAACCCGAAACTGCGGAGACAGGCGTCATGAATGTGAAGACCAGCTTCGGCAACACGGTACGTACCTACGATATGGAGCGTACTATCTGTGACATCCTTTTATACAAGGACAGTGTTGATGTTCAGGTATTTCAGTATGCGATCAAGGAATACATGGGTAGCAGCCATAAGAATCTGAACCATCTGATGGCATATGCGAAACTGCTCAAGATAGAACCTGTCGTGAGGGTCTATACGGAGGTAATGCTGTGATAAAAACGGCGATACAACTGAAGGCAAAGATCAGGAACCTATCCGGCGGCGACAGCATGAAAGCTCAGACGATGATCCGCAACTATGTCATGGAGAGGTTCCTGGAGAGGATCGCGCTTTCCCGGTACAGGAACAACTTCATCCTGAAAGGCGGCATGCTTGTAGCGGCGGTCGTTGGACTTGATACCAGGGCAACGATAGATATCGATACTACTGTGCGGTCTTTGGATCTGAACAGGGAGAATGCAGAAAAAATCATAGAGGAGATCACAGAGATAGACGTCCCGGACGGTATGCAATTCGGGATTACGAAGATCACAGATATCATGGAAGGGCATGATTATCCGGGGATCCGTTTCACACTTGAGGCAACGCTGGAAAAGATGCGGCAAACGATCCAGATCGATGTTTCGACCGGTGACGTTATCACACCAAGCGCTGTGGAATACTCTTATCATCTGATGTTCGAGGAACGGTCTATCACGCTTTGGACATACAACCTGGAGACACTTCTTGCAGAGAAACTGGAAACAGTCATGGCAAGAGGTACAGCCAATACGAGGATAAGAGATTTCTATGATATCCATGTCATAAGTCATCGGGAACATCCGGATCCGGATGTGCTGAGACAGGCCTTTCTGGTAACAAGTGAAAAGAGAGAGACCATCGATCAGATTCCGGAACTCAGGAACATTCTTGCCGGGTTGAGAACCGATACGGCCATGATGAACAAATGGGAAAACTATCGGAAGGATTCAGCCTATGTCGGGGAGTTGTCCTGGGACGAAGTCATGGACAGCCTGGAAGAACTTGCAGAGACTGTTTTGACTTCTAAAGAAGAGCAGATGAGGTAAGGCGATCATATTCAAAAAATGGGCAGGACTTATCTCACAAATCAGGGTGATAAATGATAGAATTATGACATCTAAGGCACTGAGATAAGAGACAAAGGGGGGAGATCCTTTGACAGAGTTTCTTGACAGTTTATCTTCATACGGACCCATCATAGACATCGTATCCTGCGTGTTCACGGTGCTGGCCCTTGTCTTTACGCTGTATTTCTGGCTGTTGGACAATCTGAACGAAGAGGAAACCAAGTTCCTGGAGGGAAAGGGCGAACTGCTCAGGGCCCTTAAGGACTGCCGCGATGAGCTGAAGAAAGACGGCACGGACTGGATCGAAAAGATCCAGGAAGTGACCGCGAAGCTGGAAGTGGTGCTCAACTACCGCTTCTGGGCGAGAAGCTCCAAGAAGGAGGAGTACAACAGGGCTTATTCCTTCTATCAGGACAGCAGATACCTGATAAGCACGCTGCGCCGCAGCGGTGATAAAGCCGGCGGACGGGATTCCATAGTCGCAGTTGATGGCCTTTCCGACAAACAGATCGATGACATAAAGACCGACTACAGGACCGGTCTCAACTACATCATCGATTTCATCGAGAACTGGTACTGAGGAGGATACGGAAAAAATGTGGATACTGATGGCCTTTCTGTTCCTGCTCATACTGAGCCTGGTGACCCATTATATACGCACCTGGACATACGGAAGGCACGAGGCCGTGACCTTCGAGATGTCGTTCATCATGGCGTTCTTCTCGCTGATGTTCCTGTGGCGCTACGGCTTTAACGGCACCAGGGGAATACTGCTCGTTGTTCTCACAGTTATGTTCGCGGCCAACGCGTTTCTGCAGTGGCACTTCTTCATGGAGCTGCAGGACATCATGAAAAAAGCGCTGGATAAACGGTTCTCCGGAGCGAAAGACGCAGAGACCGAAAAGCGCAAGGAGTCGCTGCTGACCATGGCGTCGGTGTCCATAATGCCTTCTTTCTCCAGATTCATCGAGGAGTCCAAGCTGTTCAACAACCCCGGAAGCCTTATTGGACTGGTCAAGTCCATCATGAAGAGGCAGCGCTTCCAGAAGAAGAAATACCTGATGAGGGAGTGCTTCGCCGAGAATCTGAACCTCATAGGACCCTGCAAGCCCGAGATCGACGAGATAACGAACGACGATCAGAAATTCGTGCAGGGGGCGGTCCATGTGAACGACCTTGCGCTGGGATACAGAAGCGAGAGGATCGGCCTGATATCATACGACGTGCTGGGCTTCGGAGCGCAGCTTATCGTCGCGTTCATGCTGTATCTCAGGAACGGAGCAGACGTGCTGACGGATTCCTCTCCGGCAAAGACCTACGCTATCGCGGCTTCCGCGGCCGCATTCATGGCGCTGGACCTTTTCCTCAGGGTGATAGGATTCGCAAGGGACGAATCGGTGTTCTACGAGATGTCCTACACGGGCATGCTCATAGTGCTGTTCCGTGTGCTTCTCCCGTTTTTCTACAGGGAAGAGGTATCAGCTCTGCAGTGGGCGCTGCTGGCAGGGTACGCCGCGCTGTTCCTGTTCGTGTCATTCTGCTACAGGAGCCTGGATAAAGCGTTCCACAAGAGGATCAACCTGCTGTTCGACAAGCTGATATACAACATTCCCGTCGAAAACGAGACCGACCGCATACAGAGGCGTTTTCTCACCAACCTGAAGACCATCTGCGAGTGGACTCTGGATCCTTTCCTGAGCAAGGGGGAGAACAGGTGGATGACTCTTCTCGGAAACAGCGAAAAGATGGATAACTTCCGCAGGATAATGGAAGACAAGAAGAGAATGCCGGAGATGACGGCGGATCTGATAAAAGACGTCCTCACTGATAAGGGACTCAAAGATCTGGTCAGAGGCGAGGTGTTCGACATTGACTTTGCAGGCGAAAAGACCGAGATCAGACCTGACAGGGACAGCCTAAAAAAATATCCCGAAGAGGATCATGAGCTGGAGACAAAGATAGGGAAGAAGAGGTCGGCCGTGAATGTCTGCAACGCGCTTAGCGCTGCGGCGTTCATAGGAGTCTTCGTACTGATCGCCTGCGGGATCATATAAACTGCCGTGAAGAAACAGAGAAAGAAAAACAGGATACCGGGGATACTGCCGGCAGTTATCTGCCTTCTGTGTATCTCCGCATTGGGACTGTACATGATATATAAAGATCAGCTTAACGGATACTTTGAAGCAAGCGAGCCTTCCATGACGGTGCCCGGACTGTCCGGAGGATTCATTCCCCAGGGACTCGCATACGACGGGCAGTCCGGCAGGTTCATGGTATCCGGATATATGGACAGCTGGAAGCAGTCACCGCTGTACGTCATGGAGAACGAGGATCTCGGGAAGAAGGTCCCCATCCTCACGGAGGACAGTTCGGTGTTCCGCGGCCACGCCGGCGGCGTTTCCGTGTATAAAGACACCGTGTACCTCGCCGGCAGCACGAAGATGTGTGTCTATACCTTCCCGGTAAAAGATCTCCTGGAGGCGGAATTCGGCCAGCCCAGAAAAGCTGAGAAGTGCATCAGCCTGAAAACAGATGGCGACTATATAAGAGCGTCGTTTACGTCGGTGGACGATAAGTATCTGTATATCGGAGAGTTCCATAAGGGCATCATCTTCTACACGCACGGGTCTCATAAGGTAGAGGCGGAAGGAACGGTGCAGAAGGCCTATCTCGTGGGTCTCATCTTTGATGAGAACGGAGAGGCGGTACCGGCCTGCGTGTATTCCATCCCGGACAAGGTTCAGGGGGCCTGCTTCTCGGAGGATCACGTATTCCTGTCCCAGTCACACGGATTCCTTCCGGCGGAGATCCTGACATACTCGCTCAAAGACCTGAAGCAGTCCGGCACGAAGGAAGTGCTGGGCAAAGAAGTCCCGTTGTACGTCCTCACAGAGGACAACGCCGAAAAGAAAGCAAAGATCCCGCCGATGTCCGAGGAGATGGTCATAGTCGACGGGAAGATGTATATAGTATTCGAAGCGGCATCCAACCGCTACCAGATAGGAAAACTGCTGGGACTGGACAGGATCTGGGCGACACCGGTGGAGTTTTTCCTGTAATCAAATAATGTGTAACCGGAATAGCGAGGTAACTAATAAACCCAGCAGATCCATTTTATCGCTTCTTTTATCACCTGAGAAAACAAGCGATAAAAA
>JAFYZY010000080.1 GCA_017548485.1 Oscillospiraceae bacterium
AAGCCTGCCGCGGATCTCTCCTTTGATGAGATGTACAGCGAGGACGTCTTCGCCAGGGATGAGGACAACCGCTCCTTTATGGAAAGGGTGGAATGGTTCAAGAAGGTCAACGCCCAGCTGGAACTGCTTCCAGGCTATGACTGCAGCGCCTGCGGCATGCAGACCTGCCGCCTCATGGCGGAAGAGATAGCCGAAGGACATAAAACTCTCAGCGACTGCAGAGTGCTTGCCGCCATGGAGGATAGAAAATCAAATGAAGATAACTGAACTGCTTGAGAAGACAGGATGGGAAGTGCTGGCCGGCGACCCCGCCTCTTCCCCGGACGCGGAAGGCGTATACTGCGGCGACCTCCTCAGCTGGGTCATGGGAAACGGGGAGCCGGGACAGGTATGGATCACCGTACAGGTCCATCTTAACGTCGTTGCCGTAGCCATGCTGAGGGAGTTCTCCTGCCTCGTCATTGCGGACGGAGCCGAGCCCGCACCTCAGATGCTGGAAAAAGCCGCTGAGGAAGGACTCACTGTTCTGGCAAGCAATCTCCCCGTATACGAGACCGCGGTCAGACTGTACGAAGCCGGTATCTGATGTTCTACGATCTGCATATGCACAGCTGTCTCTCGCCGTGCGCAGAAGATGAGATGACGCCTAACAACATATGCGGAATGGCCCTTGTGAAAGGACTTGAACTCATTGCAGTCACCGATCACAACTCGGTGAAGCAGCTCCCCGCAGTAGCGGAAGTTGCTGCCGGGATGGGGCTGAGGATGCTGTACGGCTGCGAACTTGAGACCTCCGAGGAGGTACACGTCCTCGGGCTCTTTGCGAAACTGGATGATGCCATGAGCATGCAGAGCTGGATAGACTCGGTGATGCCGTCGATATCCAATGATGTGGATTACTTCGGCAAACAGGAGATAATGAACGCCGAAGATCAGCTCATCGGCACCGAGCCCAGGCTGCTGCTAGTCTCGCTGGAAGCCTCCCTTGAGGAGACCATCGACGCGATCCACTCCCACGGCGGGAGAGCGGTGCTCGCCCATGTTCTGGACAGAGTGAACAGCGTCACCAGGCAGCTGGGCTTCATACCTCCCGGACTTGATTACGACGGTCTGGAAATAAAGAGCCTCGAACAGAAGTCACGGGTACTTGAGACCCACTCATGGATCACCGAAGACAGCACCGAATGGTTCATCGACTCAGACGCCCATAGGCTTGGAGATATATCGGAGCCGGAGAACTACATGCGGGAAAGCGTGTTCCGAAGACTGTGGGGTGATTCATAATGATGGAAGATCTGGCCATGCATACGCTCGAGATCCTTATGAACTCGGTGCATGCGGGAGCCAAAAACATAAAACTCGAGATAACGGACAGCGCCGCTAAGGATGAGCTCCTCATCTCGGTGCTGGACGACGGGAAAGGTATGGATGAAGAGACGGCGAAAAAAGCCTCTGACCCCTTCTACACTTCCCGTACGACCCGGAAGATCGGCATGGGCCTCGCATTCCTGAGAGGTCTGGCGGAGACCTGCGGAGGCGAGTTCAGCCTCTCCAGCGAACCCGGGAAAGGGACCCTCGTGACAGCGTCGGTCCAGAGGAGCAACATCGATACCCCGCCTCTCGGCGACATCGGCGAGATGATGATGGAGACCATTCAGGCCGACGGGGATATCGATTATGAACTGGCTTACGTCACGGATAACGGCCGGTTCGGATTCAGTACCAAAGAGGCGAAGGAGATGCTGGATGGCGTCAGCATCCTGGAGCCGGGTGTCCTATTATGGATAAAAGAATATATCAATGAGGGGATCAAACAAGTCAAGGAGGATATTGTATGAAGAGTTTGGAAGAACTTAGGAAGATCCGTGAAGCGGCCCTCAAGAAGGTCGAGATGCGCGAAGGCGGAAAGGACTACAGAGTCGTGGTCGGCATGGCAACATGCGGTATCGCGGCAGGAGCCCGTCCCGTTCTGAACCGTCTCGTAGAGGAGACCGCCAAAAAGGATTACAACTGCACCGTTTCACAGACAGGCTGCATCGGCATGTGCGTCTATGAGCCCATCGTGGAAGTCTACGGCAAGGACGGAGAGCACACCACCTATGTGCACGTCACACCGGATATGGCTGCCGAGATACTCGAGAAGCATATCGCCGGAGGCCAGGTGATCGAGGAATACACCGTAGCGGCTGCCGCCGCCGGCAATAAGGAGGTATGACAATGTACCGTGCCAATGTACTGTGCTGCGCCGGCACAGGCTGCTCTGCCAGCAATTCGGCAGGCATCGCCGAAGAGTTTGAAAGAGTTCTGAAGAATTACGGTCTTGAGGACGAGGTAAAAGTCGTCCGCACCGGATGCTTCGGTCTCTGCCAGAAAGGCCCCATCGTGGCGGTATATCCCGACAAGGTTTTCTACAGCCACGTGACGGTCGAGGATGTTGAGAAGATCGTCTCCGAGCATCTCTACAAGGGACGCGTCGTCAAGGAGCTGGAGCTCTCCGACGTGGATCTCGAGACCGGAGAAAAGATCCTGGACATCGACAAGATCAAGTTCTATGAGAAGCAGCAGCGCATCGCCCTCAGGAACTGCGGAAAGATCAATCCCGAGGATATCACTGAGTATATAGCCATCGACGGTTACGAAGCCCTCGGCAAGGCGCTCACCACCATGACCCCCCAGGAAGTCATCGACGAGATGAAGGCCTCCGGTCTGAGAGGAAGAGGCGGCGCCGGCTTCCCCACCGGTACGAAGTGGCAGTTCCAGAAGAATGAGCCCGGTGACGAGAAATACGTCATCTGCAATGCGGACGAGGGCGACCCCGGCGCGTTCATGGACCGTTCCATCCTGGAAGGCGACCCCCATGCAGTCCTTGAAGGCATGGCCATCATGGCTTACGCCGTAGGAGCCCATCTCGGCTACATCTACGTGCGCGCCGAGTACCCCATCGCCGTCAGCAGACTGCGCATAGCCATTGATCAGGCTCACGAATACGGCCTGCTGGGCAAAGACATCTTCGGCACCGGCTTTGATTTCGACATCGAGATCAGGCTCGGCGCAGGCGCATTCGTCTGCGGCGAAGAGACCGCCCTCATCGCCTCCATCGAAGGCAAGAGAGGCATGCCCAGACCCAAGCCCCCGTTCCCCGCTGCCCACGGTGTATGGGGCAAGCCCACATCCATCAACAATGTCGAGACACTGGCCAACGTGCCTCAGATCATCAATAAAGGCGCCGCCTGGTATTCCTCCATCGGCACCGAGACATCAAAGGGCACCAAGGTGTTCGCTCTTGGCGGCAAGATCCGCAACACCGGACTGGTCGAGATACCCATGGGCACCACCCTCCGCGAGATCATCTATGAGATCGGCGGCGGCTGCCCCAATGACAAGAACTTCAAGGCGGTTCAGACCGGCGGTCCTTCCGGCGGATGCCTGACCGAGAAAGAACTGGACACCCCCATCGACTACGACACTCTTATCAAGGCCGGTTCGATGATGGGTTCCGGCGGCATGATCGTCCTGGACGAGGACAACTGCATGGTGGACGTTGCCAAGTTCTACATGGAGTTCATCTGCGAAGAATCCTGCGGAAAGTGCACACCCTGCCGCGTAGGTACCAAGAGACTGCTTGAGATGCTCACCGAGATCACCGAAGGCAGAGGAACCCTTGAGCTCCTGGATGAGATGGAGCAGCTGTGCTATGAGATCAAGGATACCGCTCTCTGCGGACTTGGTCAGACCGCTCCCAACCCTGTTCTCTCGACCCTGAACATGTTCAGGGACGAGTATATAGCCCACGTAGTCGACAAGAAGTGCCCCGCCCACGTCTGCAAGGCTCTTCTTACCTACTCTATCGATCCCGATAAGTGCAAGAAGTGCTCCAAGTGCGCTAGGAACTGCCCGGCCGGCGCCATCACAGGCGTAGCCGGAAAAGAACCGTTCGTTATTGATCCTTCCAAGTGCATCAAGTGCGGCGCGTGCTTAACCAACTGTGCTTTCGGCGCAGTGGAAAGGAAATAAAGGAGAAAGAATATGTCGACTGTAAATCTGAAGATCAACAACATACAGATAACAGCTGAGTCAGGACAGACGATCCTGCAGGCCGCGATCGCCAACGGGATCCATATTCCTACTCTGTGCTATCTCAAAGACATCAACCAGAGCGGCGCATGCCGTGTATGCCTTGTCGAGGTCAAGGGCGGAAAGGCCCTCCTGCCCGCCTGCACCACTCCCATATCCGAAGGAATGGAAGTGTTCACCAATTCCGAAAGAGCCCTGAAGGGCAGACGGAACTCCGTCGAGCTCATCATGTCCAACCACAGCAAGAACTGCCTCTCCTGCAAGAGGAACCAGAACTGCGAACTGCAGAAACTGTGCGAGGAACTGGGCATCCGCGAGAACAAGTTCGAAGGAGCCCGCACAAAGCCCACCTATGAGGACGCCTCCTTCGGCATCGTGAGAGACACCTCCAAGTGCATCCTCTGCGGAAGATGCATCGAGACCTGCAAGAAGGTCCAGGGCCTCGGCATCCTGGACTTCCAGAACAGAGGTTTCGACACCATAGTCGGACCTGCGTACAACTCAAGCTTCAATGACGTCAACTGCATGCAGTGCGGCCAGTGCGTCATCAACTGCCCCGTCGGAGCTCTCACCGAGAAGGAAGACATCCACAGGGTCCTGGACGCTCTCAACGATCCCAAGAAGACCGTCATCGTCCAGACCGCTCCCGCCGTCAGGGCCTCCCTGGGCGAAGAGTTCGGCATGCCCATCGGAACCAGAGTCACCGGCAAGATGGTCGCCGCTCTGAGAAGATGCGGATTCGACCGCGTCTATGACACCAACTTCGGCGCCGACCTCACCATCATGGAGGAAGGCAACGAGCTGCTGGAGCGCCTGACACACGGCGGCACACTGCCGATGTTCACCTCCTGCTCTCCCGGATGGATCCGCTACATCGAGTACAACTATCCCGAACTGCTCCCCCACCTGAGCACTTCCAAGTCGCCCCACATGATGTTCGGCGCCATCGTGAAGACCTACTGGGCACAGCAGAAGGGCATCGATCCCGCTGACATATTCGTCGTTTCCATCATGCCCTGCATCGCAAAGAAGTCCGAGATGCAGCGCCCCGAATGCGAGACCGGCGATTACAGAGACGTGGACGCAGTCCTCACCACAAGAGAGTGCGGACGCCTCATCAAGATGTTCGGCATAGACTTCACCGCTCTTGAGGATGAAGAATTCGACCAGGATCTGATGGGCGACTACACCGGAGCAGCTGTCATCTTCGGCGCGACCGGCGGCGTCATGGAAGCCGCGCTGCGCGCTGTGAAGCAGCAGCTCGAAGGCAAGAAGCTCGAGAAGGTAGACTTCGAAGCCTGCCGCGGCATGGCCGGAGTCAAGGAAGCTGAAGTCGATCTCAACGGCACCAAGCTCTGGATCGCCATCGCATCCAGCATGAGCGCCGCCAAGCCCCTGCTGGAAGAGGTCAAAGCCGGCACATCCAAGTACACCTTCATTGAGATCATGGGTTGCCCCGGCGGCTGCATCAACGGCGGCGGACAGTCCATCGTTCCCAGCAAGATCAAGAACGGCAAGCTCGGATACGGCTACAAGGAGCTGCGCATGAAGGCGCTGTACGACGAGGACCAGCTGAGCGAGCTCAGAGTCTCCTCCGACAACCCCCAGATCCAGCAGCTGTACACCGACTTCCTCGGGAAGCCCGGCAGCGAGCTGGCTGAGAAGCTCCTCCACACAAGTTATTCTCCCAAGGAAAAGTTCCATATCGTCTGATCCCCTCTTACGATAAGGATCCATAGACCTATAACGACAAAGCTCCGGGAAACCTCGAAACAGGCTTCCCGGAGTTTTTGGATATCATGTTATATCCAATGTCAGCTATAATGTATTCAGAGTTTTATCGAACGAATGCACGGAGGAACCCAAAATGACCAGAAAAGCCAGTATCTCGCTTCACCCGTCATATACAAAGGGAGACATATCCCCGAGGCTGTTCGGGGCATTCCTTGAACCGATCGGCAATATGGTGATCGGCTCCATGTGGAAGCCGGACCATCCCACTGCAGATGACAAGGGATTCCGGCAGGATTTCATCAGCGCTCTGACGGAAGCCGGACTGCCCAGCGTGCGATTCGGCGGCAACTATGTCTCCGGCTGGCGCTGGAAAGACAGCGTCGGACCTCTTGAGTCACGCAAACCGCTGATCGACCGCTCGCGCTCCTCCTTCATACCCAAGGAGATAGGCGTGGATGAGTATCTGACCTGGATGGAACGCGTGAACGCGGATATCATGTGGACTCTCAATCTCGGCACCGATGATATCGACGCGTCCATAGACTTCATCGATTACACGAACGTAGAAAAAGGACTGGAGTGGGCCGACAAGCGCATCGAATTCGGCCGTGAGAAGCCTTACGGCATAAAGATCTTCTATCTCGGCAACGAGATGGACGGGCCGTGGCAGGTCGCTTCCTGGGAGAAGGACCCTGTAGGCTACGGCGTAAAAGCCCGCGAAGTCTCCAAGGCTCTCAAATACACAGACGGCTCCGTCGAGACCATCGCCTGTGTCTCTTCCTGTCCGTTCCTGACCCACTATCCCGACTGGGACCGCCAGGTGCTCGAACAGTGCTATGAGGTCGTGGACTACATATCTCTGCACCACTATCATTCCGCGCTTCCCGGCGACATCGGCGCGTTGATGGCCGGAGTCAAAGCCTATGAGAGCTATATGGACACCGAGATCGCCCTGAGCGACTACATCCGGACCATGCTCCGCACCGAGAAGACGATGTACATCTCCCTCGATGAGTACGGCAGCTCCTTCCGTCCGCAGAAAGGCCATCCGCAGTACGGCATGAACGGCAACATGCCGGTCGATACGTTCTTCAGCTTCCCCGACCGCGGATTCACCACTCAGGATCCGAACGTGTGGCGCAGCTTCGGGCCCGGAGGACAGCGGGTCGGCGAGATGGCTATGGCCCTCGCGAACGCCTCAACGATGCTCGCAATGATCCGCCGCGCTGACCGCGTAAAGATCGGATGCGCTACCGGAGGTCTCGGGATGCTCTGTGCCACAGATAAAGACCATGTGTGGAAGGCCGCTGCCTATTATCCCATGACGGAGCTGATCCGCTATGCCAGAGGCAAGTCCGTCCTGCCGGTGGTCGACTGCGAGACATATGACGTACCGTCATACGCTGTGGATGATCAGAATCAGTATGCCGACTTCCATGATGTTCCCTATGTGACCGCTGCCGCGGCGCTGAATGAGGAAGCGGGAGAATTCACAGTGTTCGTCGCGAACGGAGACTGGGAGCAGGAAGAGGATCTCTCTCTGGACGTCAGAGCCTTTGAAGGCTATCATTTCGTCGAGCACATAACGATGTATTCCGACGATTTCGAAGCCGCCAATACCTACGAGCATCCCGATGTCATAAAGCCCGTCGTCTGCAAGGACACCAGATGCGAAGACGGGAAAATCGATGTCACGCTGAACAAACTCTCCTGGAACATGTTCCGTTTTGAAAGAGACTGATCACTGATCAAACCTGATCACATAAGAAAGCCTGCATGAACGTCATTCGCTGACGGTCATGCAGGCTTTAGTTTCTTTCGGTACGTTTTTTTTGCGTGTCAGATCACGGATACGTTCTTCTCATAGTCGAACGTGTGCGGCTCCTTTGTGGCTTCGGGATAACCCACGGCGATCGCCACCTGGTATCCGTATCCCTCCGGGAAAGCGAGCTTTTTGCAGTACTCTTCCTTCTTCTCCCCGTTGAGGATCCTTTCCATGCACCCAAGGATGACGCTTCCCAGGCCAAGCGCCTGAGCAGCAAGATGGATGTTCTCAACAGCGATGCCGGCGTCCACCGCGCTCCACTTGAAGCTCTCGTCTCCCGACAGGTAGATCGTGACCGGCGCGTTGTAATAGAACGTGTTCTGCGCGTCCGGATTCAGATCTTTCTGTATCTCCGCCTGCACGGGATCTTCCTTGCCGACGACTGTGAAATGGATCTCCTGTTTGTTCGCGGCAGTGGGAGCCTTCAGGCCCGCTTCCACCAGAGTCCTCAGGACGTCTTCCGGCAGAGGCTTGTCACTGTAGCTGCGCACAGAGTTTCTGTTGTCGATCACTTTCAAAAAATCACTCATTTTCAATTACCTCCTGAATAAAATATACACCATCGGTCAAATCATCACATTGTATTGCAAGTGTCTATAATTTCGATTTCTTACAGTTAAAATAAGTTAACTGTTAACAAATTATCCTTGAGAACGGTCCCATAAAACTGTAATATTTATTTATATATAAATAAGTATTATGGGAAGTGTGTCCGTACTTCTCCGACTTCTCAAGAAGGAGCTCTCCGCGGCCGGTCCCGCGATCTCCGTTACAGGATCCGCCGCCGTTTTCGATGAACATCAACAGATTACTTCGCCCGTTTAAAAACCGTCTGCTCAAGGAAGATCTGATCCGCTCGCTGATCGGATCTCTGTCCGTCGCGTCGGTACTTACTTTCATACTGTCCGCCTATTACCACGTCAAGATACAGGAACCCGACAGGAAGCTTCTGCTGTACTGCTTTGCAGCGTCCTTCCTCGCCGTGTTCCTTTTCCTTTTCTTCGCGGTCTTCTATCCCTGGAAAAAGAGAGTCGCCAGAAGGATCGACGCCACCGGCCTCAAGGACAGGATCTCCACCATGCTGGAATACCGGAAAGATCCCTCCCCCGTGGCATATGTCCAGAGGCGGAATGCCCTGTGGCATCTGAGGACGATGAGTCCGAGGAAGATCAGGCTCAACTTCAGCAGAAAGCGCGCGGCCGCAGCCGCAGCCTGCGTCGTCCTTATGACGGCCATGCTACTGACGCCGTATGACATCTTCGCAAGGATAAATCCGGAGATAGCCGCCAGACTGGCTCTGGAGAAAAAGATCGCTGCGCTCTCGGACAGACTCAGGACCGAGATCACGGAGGCAAATTTCCCCGAAACTGTGGAAGAATCGCTTCTGGTCTCCGTCGACAGCCTTCAGGAGAAGATGCTGGCAGGCGCCAACGATCTGCAGCGCGCCACTTCCGTCATCATAATCAAACAGGAGATGGAGGATATCATAGGCGAATTCGTCACCCGCACCGAACTGGGCGACGCGTTCCAGAGATACAATGCGACCCGCTCACTAGGAGTCTCCCTCGCCGTCGGAGACGCAGAGATGATCAGCACGACCCTCGCTGACACCGCTGCCGGTCTTGCGGAAGACAGCGATTCCGCGTCCTCATTCGTTTCCGATCTGCGCTCCGCGCTCTCCGATTCGGGGACAGATCCGTCCGACAGCCTGTACTCCTCTTTTGATGCGCTGGCATCATATCTGTCGGCAAATACGGATCCTATCTCAGAGACGGAGATCGAGTCGTACGCAGGCGGCATCCTCGACGCAGTGGCTCTCCAGAATGAAGTCGAGGAAAAGTTCAGCGCCCTGGCACAGACCCTTCAGGAGATCCAGGATTCCCTTCTGGGATTCTCACGTCCTGTTGACCCCGCCGAAGGCGTAACCGCCACCGATGACGTCGAACTGGAAGAGGTGGACGTCGGCGTCGACCTGCGCGAACGCGACGCGTTCGTGGGCGGCGGAGCTGGATACAACCTCTTCAGCGGAATGGACGAGCCTATGTACGATCCGGACCTCGGAGTCGTGACTTTCGGTGAGGTCTATGAAAAGTACTATCAGATCTATAAGGAAGAGCTAAAGTCCGGCGTCATACCGGAAGAGCTCAAGGAGATGCTGGATCAGTATTTCTACTGGCTGAACAACCTGTGAGCGTTGTTCCTGAATAGTTGAAAACAATATAGATATACAGGAGAAAAATGAGTTATGGTTCAGGCGCACGATGTTGAGATTTTCGGTGAAAAGAGCCGCCAGGTCCTGGCCGAGATCGGAAAGGACATGATAGGACAGGAAGACGTTGTAGAGGATACCGTCATAGCGATGGTCTCCGGAGGAAACGTGCTTCTGGAAGGAGTTCCCGGCGTAGGAAAGACGAGGCTGGTGCGTTCCCTGGGACGCGCCTTTGATCTTCCCTTCTCCAGGATCCAGTTCACCCCCGACCTGATGCCGGCGGACGTCACAGGAACGAACATTATCGAGCAGGATGAGAACGGCCAGAACAGGCTGGTCTTCCAGCGCGGTCCGATCTTCTCCAGCATCATCCTTGCGGACGAGATCAACCGCGCGACCCCGAAGACCCAGTCGGCGCTGCTGGAGGCGATGCAGGAGCATACGGTCACCGCGGGAGGCAGCACCTACAAACTCGACGAGCCTTTCTTCGTGCTGGCCACCCAGAACCCAATCGAACAGGACGGTACCTATCCCCTCCCCGAGGCACAGATGGACCGCTTCATGTTCAAGCTTCTGGTAAGCTTCCCGACCGCTGAGGAACTGTCCAAGATCGTCAACCTGACCCAGGTCACCATGGACGAGCAGGCGAACCCCGTTCTCAACGCAAAGAGCCTTCTTGAGATGAGAGCTGTCGCCAAGGAGATCCCCGTCAGCAGCGAGGTCCTTGACTACACCGTCAAGCTCGTGGAAGCGTCCCATCCCGAGAGAGACGACGCCCCCGAATTCACCAAACAGTACGTCCGTTTCGGGGCAAGCCCCCGCGCCGCTCAGAACATGATCACGGCAGCCAAGGTCCGCGCCCTCATGGACGGGCGCTACAATGTCTCCTTCGACGACATAGACGCGCTGGCTTATCCGGTCATGAGACACCGTGTCAAACCCAGCTTCCTGGCCATCACAGAGAAGATCGACGCCGATACTCTGGTAGATATGCTTCTTGAGGAGATAAACGGACGCGGAGTGTCCTCCGATCCCAAGGAGGTCGCCGTACCCAAGAAAAAGAGAAAGAGACTGTTCGGCTGACAAAGG
>JAFYZY010000081.1 GCA_017548485.1 Oscillospiraceae bacterium
GGCAGGAAACGAAGGCGGCAAGGGCAGCGAAGCCCACAAGGCAGGCGTCATCGGCGACACAGTCGGCGACCCCTTCAAGGATACAGCAGGTCCGTCCATCAATACGCAGATCACAGTCGTATCCCTGATCGCATCACTGCTCTCCACAGCGTTCCTGACGCTCTCACTCTTCTGATCCGGGAGAATGATATAAGCGGCGGAGATCTGACGGTCTCCGCCGTATCTTTCGGAAAATCGAGAAAAATGTTGACATCGATTATGCAGGATGTTATTCTAATCCTACCTCTTTAAAGCGGGTTCTTTTTTTGTGTGCACTTTTTTATGCACGCACGCTTTGGAGGGAGGCAGGCAGCACAGGCTGCAAATACAAACGGAGGTGCCGATAATGAGAGTTAAGATCACGCTCGCATGCACAGAGTGCAAACAGCGCAACTACGATACTATGAAGGAGAAGAAGAATACTCCCGACCGTCTTGAGCTCAAGAAGTATTGTAGATTCTGCCGCAAGCATACCCTCCATCGCGAGACTAAGTAAGGGGAGTATATGACGCATGGCAGACAAGAAGGCTGACAAGAAGAAACCCGGCTTCTTCGCAAGGATCGGAAAGTATTTCCGCGATGCGAAGGGCGAGTTCAAAAAGATCGTCTGGCCCAGCCGCAAGCAGATATGGAACAACGTCGCGGTAGTTCTCGTGATGGTGGTCATATTCGCTATAGCGACCTGGGGACTCGATCTTCTGTTTGCTTTCCTTCGCGATCTCCTTCTCAAACAATTTTGATCAGGTATTGGAGTTTTTAGATGGCTGAAAGCGCAAAGTGGTATGTGGTACACACATATTCCGGTTACGAGAACAAGGTCGCTCAGAACCTCGAGAAGCTCGTAGAGAACCGCCGCCTTCAGGATTACATTCTGGAAGTTAAGATCCCTACAGAGCATGTCGTGGAGATCAAGGACAACAAACGCAGAGAATTTGACCGTGAACTGTTCCCGGGATACGTTCTGGTCAAGATGGTCATGACTGACGAGTCCTGGTACATCGTCCGCAACGCGAACGGCGTCACGGGTTTCGTCGGAACAACGACCAAGCCGACTCCTCTCACCCAGGCCGAAGTTGACAGACTCGGCGTTGAGAACGTCAAAGTCAATGTCGATTACGAACCCGGAGATACGATCCGCATACAGAGCGGTTCGTTCGAGGGCTTTACCGGCAGAGTCGAGGAGATAGACCGGGAAAACAGCCGCGTGAAAGTCAGGGTATCCGTGTTCGGCCGAGAGACGGTCGCGGAACTGGATCTCGAAGACGTAGCGCCGCTTTAATCAGGATCAACAGGGCGACAGCCAGTTGATAAAGACCGTAGTGCAGACGGTCCCGGCATGAAAGTGCCGGATCCGGATCATTTCCGGGACTGCAGCCGGGAGTGCGAGAGCATTCCCTGTGGGAGAGCGCAAATCTTTACAATACGCTCGAATAACCACATTACGGAGGTTTTTTATGGCAAAGAGAATCGAAGGCTATATCAAGCTTCAGATCCCCGCAGGACAGGCAACACCTGCTCCCCCTGTAGGACCTGCGCTTGGTCAGCACAGCGTGAACATCATGGAGTTCACGAAGGCGTTCAATGAAAGAACGCGCGCCCAGATGGGCACCATCATCCCCGTGGTCATCACTGTTTATCAGGACCACTCCTTCACATTCATTACGAAGACCCCTCCCGCACCCGTTCTTATCAAGAAGGAGTGCAACCTGGAGAAGGCTTCCGGAGAGCCCAACAAGAACAAGGTCGCGACGATCTCTCTCGAGTCCGTCCGCAAGATCGCTGAGACAAAGATGCCTGACCTCAACGCCGCCAATATCGAGTCGGCCATGAGCATGATCAAGGGCACCTGCCGCAGCATGGGCATCGTAGTAGAGGAGGGCTGAGAACATGAAGCACGGTAAGAGATACAATGAGCTCGCCAGCAAGGTCGACCGCATGAAACAGTACGACACGGCAGAAGCCTGCCAGCTCTGCTGCGAGATCGCAAACGCAAAATTCGACGAGACAGTCGAGATGCACATCCGCCTCGGCGTTGACAGCCGTCACGCCGATCAGCAGGTCCGCGGAGCAGTCGTCCTCCCCAACGGAACGGGCAAGGACGTCCGCGTAGCAGTCTTCGCCAAAGGCGACGCGGCAAGAGCTGCAGAAGCAGCCGGCGCCGAGTACGTAGGAGCGGAGGAGCTTGCTGAGAAGATCCAGAAGGAAAACTTCATGGACTTCGACGTAGTCATCGCATCCCCCGACATGATGGGAGTCGTCGGAAGACTCGGTAGGATCCTCGGACCCCGCGGTCTCATGCCGAACCCCAAGGCCGGAACGGTCTCTCCCGACGTTGCCAAGGCAGTCGCCGACGCCAAGGCCGGTAAGATCGAATACAGGCTCGACAAGAGCAACATCATCCACTGCCCGATAGGAAAAGCTTCCTTCGGAACAGACAAACTGGTCGAGAACTTTGAGACCCTGCTGGACGCGGTCATCAAGGCCAAGCCCGCAGCCGCAAAGGGACAGTACATCAGGAGCTGCGTCATCTCCTCCACGATGGGCCCCGGCATCAAGGTCGCGACCAACCGCTACATGAACGTCACCAACAACGCTCAGTAAAAGGAACTTGACACACAAAAACGTGTGAAGTAAAATAACAAGGCTGTTTTCCAAAGACAGCAGGTGTGAAAACGTAAGGACCTGACGGTCCGCCTGCCGAGGATAAAACGCAATGCATGTATTTGCATGGTTTTATGAAGGTTTGTCCCTCCTCGGCATTCGCCGAGGAGGGTTTTGTTTTCACCGCGAAAAGAAAACAAGGAGGTAAACCGATTCAATGGCAAATGAGAGGATTCTCAACGAGAAGAAAGCTGCTGTTTCCGCCCTTGCAGAAAAGCTGAAGGCTTCCAATGCTGTTGTTCTTGTGGACTACCGCGGTATCGACGTCGCTGACGACACAGCTCTGCGCAAAGAGCTCCGTGAAGCCGGTGTCGATTACAAGGTAATCAAGAACACCATCATGAAGTACGCCTGTGAAGAAGCAGGAATGCACGATCTGGTGGAAGACATCAAAGGCACGATCTCCGTCGCGATCAGCGAGGATGAGATCGCACCCTGCAGGGTCCTTCACAAGTACGCCGACCAGTTCACCGATAAGTTCAACGTCAAAGCCGGATTCATCGACGGACAGAAGGTCGACACAGCGATGATCAAGAACCTGTCCAAGCTGCCCGGCCGCGAAGGCATGGTGGCGATGGTCGCAGGCTCGCTCAACAGCATCATTGCTTCTCTCGCCCGTGGTCTTGACGAGATCAGGAAACTCAAAGAGACTGCATAACATCAACAAATCTTACTTTTATCTAAACATCTGAAAGGAATAATACAATGGCTGACATTTCTAGCATGATCGAAGCGATCAAGGGTATGACCGTTATGGAGCTCTCCGAGCTCGTCAAGGCAATCGAGGAAGAGTTCGGCGTTTCCGCCGCCGCTGCTGTTGCTGCTGCTCCCGCTGAGAGCGGTGCCGCTGCTGCCGCAGAAGAGAAGTCCGAATATGAAGTCGTTCTTACAGAGGTCGGCGAGACCAAGATGAACGTCATCAAGGCCATCAAGGACATCCTCGGACTGGGACTCAAGGAGTCCAAGGAACTCGTCGACGCCGCTCCCAAGACCGTCAAGGCCGGCATCTCCAAGGAAGAGGCAGACGAGATCGTTGCCAAGCTCAAAGAGGCAGGCGCGACCACAGAGGTCAAATAATCACCTTAACGCAAATAAAGAAGGAACAGCCGCGAAGCTGTTCCTTTTTTGTATGTGTGGACCGTCTGTCCTATTTCCCGAAGATGCCGCACAGCAGTTTGTTCATCGTGGGGAAGAACGCCACCACGAAGAACAGCCTGCAGGTGTGCAGTATGGACAC
>JAFYZY010000082.1 GCA_017548485.1 Oscillospiraceae bacterium
ACACCGACGCGGACACCCTCAGGAACATGGCTGCTTCTCTGAGAGACAGCAGACCCGGGGCGGTGGCGCTGATAATAGCTTCCGACGGCGTCAAGGCGACGCTCTGCGCAGCCAGCAGCAGAGAAGCCGTGGCAAAAGGCCTCAAAGCGGGACTGCTCGCAAGAACTGCAGCCCAGGCTATGGGCGGCAACGGCGGAGGCAAGGATGATCTGGCCATGGCAGGAGGAAAGCAGCCGGAAAAGGCCGCAGACGCGATAGCAGCCGTAAAGGCTGAGATAGAGAAGTGCATCTGAAAGGAGGAACATGGATGGAAGACTGTCTGTTCTGTAAAATAGCTTCAGGGGAGATCCCGTCGAACAAGCTCTGGGAAGACGATGATCTGCTCGCTTTCTACGACATCGACCCCCAGGCGCCAGTCCATTTTCTTGTGATCCCCAAGCAGCATATAACCAGCTGCGGAGAGATCGACGGATCCAACAACGCCGTGATCGCGAAAGCATTCGAACTGATCTCGAAGCTGACGAAAGAAAACGGCATAGAGAGTTTCAGAGTGGTCTCCAACTGCGGAGAGGATGCCGGTCAGAGCGTTCCTCATCTGCACTTTCACGTACTGGCGGGAAGAAGTCTCGCCTGGCCTCCGGGCTGATGAATCAAAAAACGATCAATAATATATTAATGTGGAGGATCTTTTTATGGATTATTTTGAACTGCATGTAGCCGGGCTCACGCGCCAGCTCCCCATCTGCAAAGTCAACGACGAGATCTCCTTCGCGGCCTTCGTCATGTTCGGTGATGTCGAACTCACCGAGAGAGTCGCAGAGGAGCTCCTCAAGAAGTGCCCTGAATTCGACGTGATCGTGACAGCGGAAGCGAAGGGCATCCCGCTTGCCTACGCGATGGCAAGAATGAGCGGAAAGACCTACATCCCCGCCAGAAAGGCTCCTAAGCTTTATATGCACGATCCCATCGCCATCGAGGTCAAATCCATCTCCACCGCCGTAAAGCAGACGCTCTGGCTGGATCAGGGCGATATCGACAAGATCAACGGCGCGAGGATACTGATCGCCGACGACGTCATCAGCACCGGCGGCTCGCTTCTTGCCCTGGAGGACCTTGTCAACAAGGCCGGCGGCAACATCGTCGGAAAGGCTTTCGTGCTCGCGGAAGGCGACGCGACGAAGCGCGACGATATCATCTACCTCGGAGAGCTCCCGATCATCGAGAACGACTGAGAAGATATCAAACTGTTATATGAGCAAATAAGAGGCACAGGATATCTGTGCCTCTTTCTGCGTGCTATAATTTTAGGTGATCAACGACAGAGGGGGACGGACTGTGTTCACGAGACTTACCGACACGAGTATACGGGCTGATCTCAGGAAGGGCCTGAGACAGTTCTATTTCGTTGCGGGCAACGACTCCTTCCTGATAGACAACTGCATCAGGCTCATTGCGGAGACTGTGGACGGGGAGACCGTCAGGATCGATTTCTGCGAGGCGGACACAGAGACCGTCGAGGAGCAGCTCACGACCTATTCCTTCTCGAACAAACTGCTGGTGATAGATAATTTCAAGGCGTCCGAGTTCAGCGGAGAGAAGAAGGATCTGTACACTGACCTACTGTCAGATCTGCCGTCGACTCTGACCGTGTCCGTAATACTGTATTCGGACGACCCGAGATTCAGGATCCCCAAGGCTGCCGAGAACATGACGGAGAGCGTCGACGGGGCTGCAATGGTGTCCTGCTTCAAGAAGGAACGGGATCAGCTCTATTCCTACATAAAGAGGCTGGCTCAGAGAGCGGGAGCGGAGATAAGCGGCGAGGCCGCTTCAGTGCTCATCGATCTCTGCGGAGACGATCTGCAGCTGCTGTCCACGCAGATAGAGAAACTGGCCGCGGCCTGTGGCTATAAGGAGATCCGGGAGGATACCGTGAGGAGGATGTGCCCCAGGACCACCGAGGAGAGCGTGTTCTCCTTCCTCAGAGCTGTGGAGAGGGGACAGGACAGAGAAGCTGTGAGGCTGCTGAACGAGATGCTTGAGACGGATAACGAGCCTGTCAGAGTGCTCGCGGCCATCTCGGGATCATTCGTGAATATCGCGCGGGTGAAGGCCGCGAACGAAAAACGTATACCGAGAGACCGGCTGGAGGAGGAATTCGGCTACCGGAAAGGCGACAGGGCTCTCGGGGTCGCATATATCAACGAACGCAGATACTCAAAGGAGAGACTGGACCGGATCATGGTCCTTCTCAACGACACTGACAGAAAACTCAAGAGCAGCGCTGCAGACAAGCGCATACTGCTCGAGCAGGCAATGGTGCGTCTGTCTCTTATCGCTTCGGGGAGGGCGTAGCTTTGCACAGGATCAGGCAGGCTATAGTGACGGAGGGCAAGTTTGACAGGGTCAGGCTCAGCTCTCTTTTTGATGCGGTGATCATAGAAACGGGCGGGTTCAACGTCTTCAGCAGCAGCGAGACGAGGGAGCTCATAAAGAGATTCGCCCGCACGACAGGGATAGTGATCCTCACAGACAGCGATCCGGCCGGAATTAAGATAAGGTCCTACATAAACAGTTTTGTCAAGGAGGGAACGGTACTCAACGCCTATGTCCCCGCAGTGAGCGGCAAGGAGAGAAGAAAAAGCAGGCCGGGCGCCGCCGGTATCCTGGGCGTGGAGGGGCTGGACGATGAGAGCATCGCAAAAGCCGTGCTTTCCGTTACGGAGGCCTCCCTGGCTGAAAACGCGGAAGAGCCGGTGACCGCAGCTGAGCTGTATGAGGCGGGACTCGTCGGGAAACCTGACAGCTCCGCACTCAGGGAGAGATTCCTGACCGGGCTGGGGCTGCCTCCGGGACTGTCCAGGAAGCAGATGCTGAGCTATCTCAACGCCGTTCCGGGACCCGGTGGATTCAGGGAGATGCTTCGCGAATTCGTCTCCGGCTCAGGGGAAGAAAACTGAAAAAAGACCGGGATGCAGTATGCACAAAAAACTGTATATCGGATGATTTCGGATTTACGAAATGGCATATTGATGATGCCGTTAACAAAATAGTAAAATATTAGTAATTGTTATAAAGGGGCATTTGTGCTCCGCTTTAATTTTGTGTGCAAATAAAATAGAAATAAAAAAGAAAAACCGGAGGTACTAATGAGACGACTTTTACGTTACGTCGGAGAGTACCGCAAGTACGCGATCATCGCCATGTTCCTTGTTGCCATGGAAGTGGTGTTTGACGTTGCCATCCCGATGGTGATGTCCAACATCATAGACAACGGTATCAACGGAGCTGCGGGCCCTGATCCGGGCTACTGTATCAGGATGGGAGCAGTGATGCTCGGCATGTCCACAGTTGCAATGCTTTGCGGCATACTTTCAAGCAAAGTCGCTTCGCAGGCAGGCGCGGGCTATGTACGCAACCTGCGAAACGTGATGTTCAACAAGATCCAGGACTTCTCGTTTAAGAACATCGACCACTTCACAGTCCCGTCCCTCATCACCCGTCTTACGATGGACATGAGGCAGATGAGGATGGCCTTCATGACAGTCACCAGGATGCTGGTCCGCTCACCGATGCAGCTGATCTTCAGCTTCGTCATGGTGGCAAAGATCAACCTCAGGCTCGCTTCCGTATTTGCGGTCGCGCTGCCGATCCTGTCCGTAGGACTGTACGCCATCTTCAAGGCTGCTCATCCCAGATTCCAGGAGATGATGACCAGGACCGATGACCTCAACGCCACCACGGAAGAGAACCTGATCGGCATCAGGGTCGTCAAGACCTTTGTAAGGGGCGAGTTCGAAAAGCACAAATTCAGCATCGCCAACAACGCCGTCAGGGACAACATGCGCAGGGCTGAGAAGATCGTCAACCTCAACGAGCCCTTCTTCTCCACAGTCATGTACTGCTGCATGATCGCCATCTCCTGGTTCGGAGGAAAGGCGGTCATCCGCACCGAGCTGACGGTCGGAGAATTCATGAGCTACCTGTCCTACATCAGGATGGTCCTCATGTCCCTTCTCATGATCTCATCCAGCCTCATGCAGATCGTCTTCGCCGACACATCTGTCGGAAGGCTCAATGCTATTCTGGACGAAGAGATCGATATCACCGATACCGAAGCCGATCCCGATCTGGTGCTTGAGGATGCCTCCATCAGATTTGAGAACGTCGATTTCAAATACTCAGAAGAAGCGGAAGAGAATGCCCTTACCGATATCAACATCGATATCAAGCCCGGTCAGGTCGTGGGTATCCTCGGTCCTACCGGTGCGGGAAAGACCTCCCTTATCAGCCTTATCCCGAGACTCTATGACGTCACCGACGGCAAGGTCATCGTAGGCGGGCACGACGTAAGGGATTACAAGCTCGACAATCTGCGCAAGGACGTCGCGGTGGTCCTCCAGAAGAACCTGCTCTTCACCGGGACCATAGAAGAGAACATCCTCTGGGGCGATATGAACGCCACGCATGAGGAAGTCGTTGATGCCGCCAAGAGCGCGCAGGCTGATGACTTCATCATGTCTTTCCCGGACGGTTACAACACCAAGATCGAGCAGTCCGGCGTCAACGTCTCCGGTGGTCAGCAGCAGAGGCTCTGCATCGCCAGGGCGCTCATCAAGAAGCCCAAGATCGTTATCATGGACGACAGCACCAGCGCCGTCGACACCGATACCGACAAGAGGATCAGGATGGCCCTCAAGGAGAAACTGGCCGGAATGACCACAATCATCATCGCTCAGAGAGTCGCCTCCGTCATGGAAGCCGACCAGATCCTCATGATGGAGAACGGCAGGATCGCAGCGCGCGGAACTCACGAAGAGCTTCTGCAGATCAGCGAAGCCTACCGTGACCTCTATGAGAGTCAGACACAGGGGGTGCAGGCATAATGGCAGAGAGAGAATTGAAATACCGTCAGAGACGCCAGGGCCGTCCCTCCGACCTCAAGAGAACAGTCAGCGAGCTTTGGTCCTATCTCAAGGAATATCCCGGGCACATGATCACGATGGTCGTGACCGTCTGCGTCAGCGCCCTCACCAACGTTGCTTCCAGCTAC
>JAFYZY010000083.1 GCA_017548485.1 Oscillospiraceae bacterium
AACAGCTGAGCGATGCGGATGACTTCGTCCTTGATCTGATCCTTCGCAAGGAGGATATGGGCATCATCCTGCGTGAAGCAGCGCACGCGGAACATTCCGTGCAGGGCTCCGGACAGTTCGTGGCGGTGTACGAGACCCAGTTCACCGTAGCGCAGAGGCAGATCTCTGTAGGAGTGGGGAGCCAGATCGTAAACGAGGATGCTGCCGGGGCAGTTCATGGGCTTTATCGCGAAGTCCTCGTCATCGATGACCGTCGTGTACATATTGTCCTTGTAGTGATCCCAGTGTCCGGATGTCTCCCATAGTGTGCGCTTCATGATCTGGGGCGTGGAGATCTCCACGTAATCCCATCTCTTGTGAACGCTTCTCCAGTAATCGATGAGAGTGTTCCTGAGGACCATTCCCTTGGGCAGATAGAAGGGGAATCCGGGAGCTTCGTCCCTGAAGGCAAACAGACCGAGATCTCTTCCGAGCTTTCTGTGGTCGCGCTTCCTTGCTTCCTCGAGCATGGTGAGGTAATCATTGAGCTGGGAAGCCTTCGGGAAGGAGATGCCGTATACGCGCTGCAGCATCTTGTTGTTCGCATCGGCTCTCCAGTAAGCTCCGGTGACGTTGAGCAGTTTTACGGCTCCGATCCTGCCGGTGCTCATGATATGGGGACCGGCGCAGAGATCGGTGAAATCGCCCTGGGAATAGAATGAGATCTCTTCTCCGTCCGGAAGATCGGAGATCAGTTCGACTTTGTAGGGATTAGCCGACATCTTTTCAAGAGCAGCCTCTCTGCTGAGGGCGAAACGCTCGATCGGGAGATCCTCCTTGATGATCTTCTTCATCTCCTCTTCGACCTTTTCGAGTATCTCGGGAGTGAAAGTCACATCGCAGTCTATATCATAGTAGAAACCGTTCTCTATCGCCGGCCCGATGGTGAAAAGAGTCTGGGGATAGAGATGCTGGATCGCCTGAGCCATGATGTGTGACGTGGAGTGCCAGTATGCGTGTTTCCCGTCAGCGTCATCGAAGGTGAGCACCGACAGCTCGCAGTCCTCGTCTATGGGAAGACGGAGATCGCGGACCTCTCCGTTTACCGATACGGCGCAGGCGGCTTTGGCCAGTCCTGCTCCGATGCTCTGCGCGACTTCGTAACCTGTCACGCCGGCAGGGTACTCACGGACATCGCCTCTGAGATTGATCTTTACGTTAGACATATCGTTAAACCTCCAAAAGGAAATCAAAATAAAAACCCATCCCGATACACGGGATGGGATAAAATACCCACGGTTCCACCCGAATTGCGCATAAGCGCCGCTCATTGAGGCTGTAACGGGCCTTCCCGTCTTCTGTTCACAGAAGATCCTTGTCGGTGGTGTCAGTCGTGTGCCTCTGCGCTTTCACAGCTTAAGCAGCGCTCTCTTTGAGAGGGTGAACGCAACTGCTCGTCCGATTCACTGGATCGATCTTCAATCAATGATAAACTATCATAGAGGTATGCCGATGTCAAGGAACATGGATTACAGTTTATTGACATTAACTGTGATTTATTATTTAATTAAAAAGGTATTTTGTACAGTTCCGGCATCTCTTTTCGTGCCGGGCTGGTTTTGCGGGCAAGGTTGCCTGTATAGATAAATCTGAATAAACTGAAAGGTGTTTTGAAACAATGGTACCTATCTACGTAGCCGTTGTTTCAGCAATCATAGCGGGCGTCATCTGCGGCACCGTTTGCTTTTTCGTTGGAATCTCACACAGACGTAAAGTGGCTGAAGCTAAGATCGGCTCTGCGGAGGCAGAGGCGACCCGTCTTGTTAATGATGCGATAAGATCTGCTGAACAACGTAGAAAAGAAGTAATACTCGAAGCAAAAGACGAGATCTACAAACTGAGAGCGGAGTCCGACAGAGAGCTCCGCGACAGGAGAAGCGAAGTCCAGAGACAGGAAAGACGTCTCACGCAGAGAGAGGAGACTCTGGACAAGAAACAGGAACAGAACGAAGCTGAGACTGCGAGGCTCCAGAAGAGGAGCGAGCAGCTCGAGCAGAAGATCCGTGAAGCTGACGAACTGACCGTGCGCCAGACTGAGACCCTTGAGAAGATCTCCGGATTCACGACAGAGCAGGCCAAAGAGGTCCTGCTTAACAAGGTCGATGAGGAACTCGACCACGAGAAAGCGGTCAAGATCAATGCCTACAAGCAGAATCTGAACGATGAGTGCGACACGCTGGCAAAGAATATCCTGAGCATAGCTGTTGCGAGATGCGCGGCTGACCACTCGTCGGAGACCACGGTGTCGGTCGTTGCCCTTCCAAACGATGAGATGAAGGGCAGGATCATAGGCCGTGAAGGAAGGAACATCAGAGCGATAGAGAGCGCTACCGGCGCTGACCTGATCATCGACGATACTCCCGAAGCGATAGCGATCTCCTGCTTCGATCCTGTAAGGAGAGAGATAGCACGCATCACACTGGAGAAACTGATCCAGGACGGACGCATCCACCCGGCCCGCATAGAGGACTGCCTCGAGAAGGCCAAGAAGGAAGTTGAGACCAAGATCAGACGCGAAGGTGAAAGAGTCGTTCTGGAAGTGGGCGTCCACGGACTGCATCCCGATCTTATCAGGATACTGGGAAGGCTGTATTACAGAACGAGTTACGGGCAGAACTGCCTCAACCATTCGGAAGAGGTCGCGCTGCTCTCCGGACTGATCGCCACCGAGCTCGGTCTGGACTCCACACAGGCAAAGCGCGCCGGACTGCTGCATGATATAGGCAAGGCCCTTGACCACGAGTATGAAGGGACCCATATCCAGCTCGGTGTCGAGATAGCCAAGAGATACAAGGAGTCCGCGGAGATAATCCATGCGATCGAAGCTCACCACAACGATGTCGAACCTCAGACTCCTCTTGCATATGTGATCATGGCCGCCGACGCCATCTCGGCATCCAGGCCCGGCGCCAGAAGCGAGAACCTTGAGAACTACATCAAGAGGCTGGAGAAACTCGAAGAGATCGCCAACACATACGACGGCGTCGACAGTTCCTATGCCATCCAGGCAGGCCGCGAGATAAGGATCTTCGTGAAGCCCGAACAGGTCGGGGATGACAAACTCACAGTGGTCGCTCATGACATAGTTCAGAGGATCGAGGACGAGCTCAGTTATCCGGGACAGGTAAAGGTCAACGTCATACGTGAGAGCCGAGCGGTCGATTACGCGAAATAATAAAACCATGCGCCGCTTCAGTTTTTGAAGCGGCGTGTTCTTTTGCCTTTCAGAGGTATCATCATTTGGGCAGCGTCACAGAGAAAAAAGAATTGCTGGACAGAAGCGTCAGCTCGCTCAGGGGAGTAGGAGCCAGGCGCAGTCTTCTGTATTCCAGGATCGGTGTGAGGACTGTCGGAGACCTCCTGAGGCATTACCCGAGAAGCTATGTGAATTACAGCGTCTGCGAAGACCTGTTCTCAGCTGCGGACGGCGAGAACGTGGCAGTAAGCGCGCGCGTGGACAGAAAGAATCCACCGGTGAGGATCAAAAGCGGCAGGACTATGCAGAAGATCTTCGCCACTGCCGCCGACGGTTCATCAGTAGAACTGACATACTTCAATAATCCGTACACCGGCGCCAGACTTGAGACCGGAAACGAGTACATCTTCTACGGAAAGATCCAGAAGGACCTTCTCGGAGTGAGCATGGTGAATCCCGTCCTGGTCCAGGAGAGCGAGACCGGAATACTGACGCCGCAGTACGCGCTGACGGAAGGACTGTCCTCTAGGATGATCGCCTCCAACATAAGGCAGATCTTTCAGGAGAAGGATTTCGCAGTGACCGAATGTCTGCCGGAGGACATACGCAGGGAATACGGCCTCATAGGAGCGGAAGAAGCACTCAGGAAGA
>JAFYZY010000084.1 GCA_017548485.1 Oscillospiraceae bacterium
CGGACGACGCTAGAGCGATCTATCTGCAGGTGATGGGAGGAGGAAGAGAATGATCACAGCCAGAGACATCAAGGGCATCACCGTCCCGGTGCTGACCCCTATGTATGAGGACGAGACCGTAAACTACGACGAGCTGCGCAACCAGATCGAGAGGCAGATCGCGGGGGGAGTCCACGGAGTGTTCTGCTTCGGGACCAACGGCGAGGGATACATCCTCAGCGAGGACGAGAAGGCGGAGATCATGCGCGTCACAGTGGACGCGGTGGCAGGCAGAGTTCCCGTGTACGCGGGCACCGGCTGCATCTCCACCAGAGACACCGTAAGGTTGTCAAAAAAGGCCCAGGAGATCGGAGTGGACGTGCTGTCCATCATCACTCCCAGCTTTGCGGCGGCCTCCCAGAAGGAGCTTTACGACCACTACTGCGCCGTGGCGGCCGAGGTGGACACTCCCATAGTGCTCTACAACATCCCCGCCAGGACCGGCAACAGGATCATGCCCGAGACGGTGGGAAAACTGGCCCGCGACGTGGATCTCATAGTGGGAGCCAAGGACTCCAGCGGAGACTGGGACAACCTGATGGGATACATCACCGAGACCAGGGAGTGCGGGAAGGAATTCAGCGTGCTGTCCGGAAACGACTCGCTGATCCTCAGATGTCTGCAGAACGGCGGGGCCGGAGCCATAGCCGGATGCGCCAACGTATATCCCGGCAACATGTCGAAGATCTACGACGCCTTCGTCGCCGGAGACCTTGAATCCGCTCAGGAGGCCCAGGACGCCATCGCGTCATTCCGCGCCGTATTCAGGTACGGAAATCCCAACACCATAGTCAAAAAGGCAGTGGCTCTGCTCGGGTATCCCGTGGGAGAGTGCCGCAGACCCTTCTGCTGGCTGCCTGAGGAAGGCATGGAGGAGCTCAGGAAGGTCCTCGCAGAGAATAAAGAGAAAGGAATGTGCTGAAGATGGAGAACAAGAGACCGATAGTCGGAATAACCATGGGAGATCCGTTCGGAAACGGACCGGAGATCACCCTCACAGCCCTGTCCGACAGGGAGTTCTACGACCGCTGCAGACCTATAGTCATCGGCGACATCGCGTCCATGGAATACGCCCTCAAGGTCGCGAAGAAGCGCGGCACCTCGGACGTCTCCCTCAGGGAAGTGCATTCGGTTGACGAGGCGAAGTTCGAGTACGGCACCATAGACGTCTACAGCCTCGGGATAATCAAGAAGGAAGACATACCGGACACGTCGGATCTGGACGACCCGCAGCCCTTCCATCTCTGGGCGACCGAACTGGGCGGCGAAGCCGCGTTCCAGTACGTTAAGAAGGTCATAGAGCTGGCCATGGCAAAGGAGATAGACGCCACCGTCACCAACGCCCTCAACAAGGAGGGGATCCACATGGCGGGGCACAACTTCGACGGCCACACCGAGATCTACGCACACTACACCAACACAGAGAAATACAGCATGATGCTGGCCCACGAGGACTTCCGCGTGGTGCACGTGTCCACCCACTGCTCGCTGAGAGAGGCCTGCGACCGGGTAAAGAAGGACAGAGTGCTGGACGTCATCCGCATCGCCGACAGCGCATGCAGGTCCCTCGGCATAGAAGATCCCAGGATCGCCGTAGCGGGACTCAACCCCCACTGCGGAGAGAACGGCCTGTTCGGAACCGAGGAGATCGAGGAGATCCAGCCCGCTATCAACGAAGCGCTGGCTGAGGGGATCAACATCCCCGACAGGGCTCCGCTGCCTCCGGACAGCGTGTTCTCCAAGGCCCTCGGCGGCATGTACGACATAGTGGTCTGCATGTACCACGATCAGGGACATATCCCCACCAAGGTGATAGGATTCCGCTACAACCGCGAACTGCAGAAGTGGGACGCCGTGGCGGGCATCAACGTGACCCTGGGACTGCCCATCATCCGCGCGTCGGTTGACCACGGCACCGGGATGGACATCGCAGGAGCGGGGCTCGCCAATGACATAAGCCTGCGGAACTCCATTGACTACGCGATACGCCTCGCGAATAACAGACAGTGAGATAAAGGGAGGAAAAGAAATGGATTATCCTTCTTTACAGCAGCTGATGCCTGACGGCGTCATATACAGAAACGAACATCTCGGCACGCTGGAAGCGTTCCTGCCCACCGGCGGATTCAACACCGCCCACGGACCGGGGCTCCTGGAGGCCGAGAACGGAGATCTGCTGTGCGTATGGTTCGCCGGCACCTTTGAGGGAAACGCGGACGTCAGCATAGTCTGCGCAAGGCTCCCCAAGGGAAGCGGAAAGTGGGAGGCGCCCGTCAGGGTGTCCCACGACCCGGAGCGCAGCGAGCAGAACCCCAGCCTCTTCCAGCACCCCAACGGCGAGATCTGGGCACTCTACACCGCCCAGCTCGACAGAGTGGAAGGCAAGGACAACATGCAGTACACCTCCATAGTCAGGCGCCAGACCACCAGGGACTTCGGAAGGACCTGGGAGGAACCGGAAGTGCTGTTCCCGGAGGAGGGGACGTTCTGCCGCCAGCCCATTCAGATACTCTCGAACGGGCGCTGGATCATGGGCACCTGGGTCTGCAGCGACAGCGAGGACGGCCTCGCAGGAGACCCCACGGCGTTCCGTATCTCCGATGATAAGGGACAGACATGGAGAGTCGTGGACATGCCCAGGAGCAACGGACGCGTCCATGCGACACTGGTGGAGCTGGAGGACGGTCATCTGATCGCCTTCATGAGGAGCAGGGCTGCAGACAACATCTATTCCAGCGAGTCCTTCGACTACGGCAGCAGCTGGTCGCTGCCCGTGCCCACCGAGCTGCCCAACAACAACTCCAGCATCGGGGCGGTCAAGCTGCGCAGCGGCAGGATCGCCATAGTATACAACCCCACGCATGCTCCGGATCCCGATCCCGACGTCTGCGCGTGGCCCGGACTGAGATGCCCGGTGGCCGTGGCGCTGTCGGAGGACGGCGGAAGGACCTTCCCGCTGATCCGTCACATGGAACTGGGAGAAGGCTTCGTGGGAAGGGAGAACAGCACCAACAACCGCACCTACGAGTATCCCACCATCATGCAGTCCCGCGACGGAAGGATCCATATCGCCTATGCCTACAAGACAAGGGAAGGCGTAAAGTGGATGAGCTTCACGGAAGAGGACGTGATGGGAAAGAAGCGCGAGACCACCGGAAGATACAATCCGACCTCCGCTCAGATCACCTGAGGAGTATCTCATGCAGAAGCAGAGAGAGTATCTGAGAAACATAGACGGGACCGAAGTCCTCTACTACGTCTCAAGTCATGCCAGGAGCTGGCGTCCCGCGAAGACGCTGTTCGTATTCGCGCCGGACAGAACCGCGTCGGACACCGGAAGTCTCAGGCAGTTCGCCGAATACAGCGGCTGGAAGAGGCTCGCGGAGGAGGACGGCGCCGTCCTGGTGCTCCCCGTCGCGGAGAACGGCTGGAAGAACGAGAGCGTCGATAAGCTCAAGAGTATATACCGCCAGGTATGGAACAATTCCCCTTCGGCGGATCCCGATGATTTCAGGGGATCGGTCTGGTGCTGGGAGACGCTGATCTTCTGCACCGGATATGACGAAGGAGCGGTGTTCGCCGGAAACGCGGCGGTAGCTCACCCCAACATGTTCGCCTGCGCCTGTATGGTCAACGGACAGCCCGACTCATATGAAGCGGGGGAGAAGCTCTCCGACCGCTGGCTGCTTCCCGACGCGTCGCCCGGATGGCAGCACAGGAACAGGGAGATACCCGTGGAGGTGCTGCTGCTGAACAGCAGGGAACCGAAAGAGGCGGAGGACTATTTCCTGGGCACGGCGTGCTCAAGGGAACAGGTCACCGTGATGACCGGATCCTACGGCACCGATGAGAAGACCACCGAGCTGATCATGCGGGAATTCTCTACAAGGATACGCTGGAAGAACTCCCCGGACGGCACCGCGGCGAGATGCCTCTCGAAAGAACAGTTCTACACCTCAGGCGAATTCGAACAGGACAGCGTCGAGAACAACGGTTACACCTACGATTTCTTCTGCAAGGTGCCGAAAGGAGTCACCGACACGGAGGGCATGCCCGTCGCACTGCTGCTGCACGGACACGGCGAACCCGCATGGCTGTTCTCCTACAAGAACGGCTGGGCCGAGCTGGCGGACGAGACAGGGGAGTTCCTGCTGGTGCTGCCGGATTCCCCGGAGAACTCCTGGAAGGTGGAGCGCGACGAAGGAGCCATCCCGAAGATCATCGACAGACTGGTCGAGAAGTACGGAGCTGACAGGGAGAGAATATACATTATCGGATTCTCCAATGGTTCTCTGGCGACGACCTGGTACGGCGAGAGACACCCGCAGCTGTTCGCGGCGATATCGCCCTGGAACAGCCCCATGGTGTGCTTCGAGGATGAGCTGGAACAGTCCGGATACGAGCTGCCGGTATTTGCGGTTAACGGTGACCTGGACCACAAGATGGACGTCCCGAGACAGTTCTACCGCGAACAGTTCTCCGCGTTCGTCAGGATCAACGGCGGACTTCCCGCTGAGTCTGAGGAGGGACCCGTCCGCCTGAGACCGGATGAGATCTGGAACGCTGAGACCAGATACACAGCGCAGGGCGGATACACCGAGCCGGAGAGACTGACGACGTACGTCTGGCACGGAAGGGATGGAAAGCCCAGGGTGTGCTTTACAAACGTGAGCGACATGCCCCACGGAGCGATATACGACGCATCCAAAGCGGCATGGGATTTCCTGAGGCATTTCAGAAGACCCGGAAACGGAAAGAAGTGCGAATATACCTGAACCGTATAACGTACAAGAAGCGCGGGTTCCGCATGACCCGCGCTTCTTTCCCGTATAAGATATAATAGAAAC
>JAFYZY010000085.1 GCA_017548485.1 Oscillospiraceae bacterium
CGCAGATCTCTTCCTCTGCCTCCCGGAATGCCTCCGCAGGCGGCGGCTGCATTCGGCGATCCAATGCGCAACGCGCCGGTGATGATCATCGTCTCCGCAAAAGAGGAAGGCACAGCTTATGAGGACTGCTGCCTCGCAATGGAGAACATGTTCATCGCAGCAGCATCACTCGGGATAATGAGCGGCTGGGATCATGCGACAGTCAGGGACGTGTTCGAGCACGATCCTGAGCTGAGAGCAGAATTCATCCCTGAGGGGAACAGGATATTCGCAGCTGCATTCTTCGGCTATCCGGGCCCGGAAGTGAAGGACCGCGGTGAGCGCAAAGGAACAGTGGAGTATAAATGATCTCTGTGCCCTGATCCCGATATTGACACCCTGCAGTTCTACGAAGCGTGGATAGGAACCTGTACGGTAATGTGCTAAAGTTTTACCGCACGGAGGTGATTCTTATGGACAGTTATGTTACAGGCGCGATGATCCGCAGCCTCAGAGAAAAGAAGAAGATGACCCAGGAGGATCTTGCAGACAGGATCCATGTGAGCAGCAAGGCTGTGAGCAAATGGGAGACAGGCAGAGGGTATCCGGACATCAGTCTGCTTGAGTCGCTGGCAAAAGCCCTCGATATATCAGTTATAGAGCTCCTCTCCGGTGACGCAGTCATGAACGGGAACAGGGTGGCCAATATGACAAAGAGCAGAGTCTATGTATGCCCTGTCTGCGGTAACGTGATCAGGTCGATAGGAGACGCAGTCGTCAGCTGCTGCGGCATCACTCTGCCGCCTCAGGAGGCAGAAGCACCGGATGTCGACCATGCCATCCGCACAGAGATAATCGAGGATGAGTATTATGTTTCCGTAGATCATCCGATGACGAAGGATCATTATATCTCTTTCCTGTACGCTGTCTCTGACATGGGCAGCCAGTTCGTCAAGCTGTACCCGGAAGGGAACGCTGAAGCCAGGTTCAAAGTCGGCAGGGTCAGGGCGGTCTACGCCTTCTGCAACAGGCACGGGCTTTTCCGTACCGCCGATCTCAGATAATCGATCAGGAGGTTGAGCCATGTGCACCAGCATCGCAGTAAACAGAAAAAAGACGATCATCGGATGGAACCTGGACCTGCTCGGCATGGAACACAGGATCAGGACTGCCGGTGAAGGCGTCTATATAGAGATATATGACTCAAAGGAAGGCTGGCTGCCCCTGTTCGGAGCCAATTCCAGGGGCGATTTCGTGGGGATGCCCACATGCTGGCCGTTTGATGACAGGAGCGACCCGAAGAGCGAAGACAGTCATAACGTGATCATGCTCGACATCGACCTGCTGCTTAAGAGGAAGACGCTGCAGGAGATAAGAGATATCGCTGAGAACGAAACCGTCTGCAGCGTTCCGGGAGTGACGTATATGTCTGCACTGTCCGACAGGGACGGCAATGTGCTTCACATCATCCCGGGGCAGGGCATCCGCTACTACGAGAGACCGGACCACGCGGTCCTGACCAACTTCTCGCCATTCAAGCAGGATTCCGAGACACACCCTTGGATGGGGTGGGACCGGTACAACACTGCCGAATCCATGCTCAGCGACTGTTCGCGTGATTTCGGTGTCGATGACTGTTTCGATGTACTCAAAGCAGTGTCGCAGGAGGTCTGTCCTACGATCGTCTCCATGGTGTATGATGTTGACGAGAGGACAGTATACTGGTGTGAGAACAGAAACTGGACAGACATAAAACGGTTCGCCTTTTCAGGCGAAGATAAGGGTAATCCGGCCTGACGGCCTGATTATAAATACTTTTTTTGGAGAGTGCTTTTTGAAGAAGTACAACACACTGGAGATTGCAGCCTGACCGGGAGGTTTGTCTGCATTCGCCCAAACCTCCCGCTGAGAAGCAATTGCGGTCAACAATCTTCAGGAGGATAAAAAATGAACACAAATGACTATCTTATACGTTTGGAACAGCCGGAAGACTACAGAGAGACGGAAGAACTCGTCAGAGAGGCATTCTGGAACGTCTATCACCCGGGATGCAGCGAACATTACCTGCTCCATGTGATGAGAGACGATCCTGCCTTCGTCAGTGAACTCGACTTCGTAATGGAGAAGGACGGAAGACTGATAGGACAGAACGTTTTCGCAAGGGCGGTCATAGAATCCGATACCGGAGAGAAAGTGGATGTCCTGACCATGGGACCGATCTCCATTCACCCCGAGCTGAAACGCAGGGGGTACGGAAAGATCCTGCTGGATCACTGCCTGCAGAAGGCAGCTGAGAAAGGATTCGGAGCGGTACTGATAGAAGGGAACATCGATTTCTACAGACACGGCGGATTCGATTACGCCGGCAGATTCGGGATCAGATATCACGACCTGCCGGAAGACGCCGATGCATCGTTCTTCCTCTGCAGGGAGCTGATTCCGGGCTATCTAGACGGGATCACCGGAGTCTATCAGACGCCGCCGGTTTATTTTGTCGACGAATCTGAGGTCGAAGCATTCGACGCCGGATTTCCATGGAAGGAGAAACTGAAGCTCCCCGGACAGCTGTTCTAGATCTTAAGACTGCATCCCACTGCCATAACAGGCGGTGGGATGTCTTCTTTGTGATGTAAGGTATAATCCGGACATCAAAACGTATATAATATGCGAAACGGCGATCCGGCAAAGAAAAGGATCACCTCTTGACCGAATCGTGAGGGTAAAACATGGCTTTCGATTTCAAAAAAGAATATAAAGAGTTCTACATGCCGAAGGACAGACCCGGCATAGTGACGATTCCGCCGATGAACTATATCGCGGTGAGAGGAAAAGGAGATCCGAATCTGGAAGATGGTGACTATAAGAAAGCTATGTCTCTGTTATACGGGATAGCATTCACCATAAAGATGAGCAAAAAAGGAGATCATAGGATCGAAGGATTCTATGATTATGTAGTGCCCCCTCTGGAAGGATTCTGGTGGCAGGACGGAGTTGAAGGCATAGACTACTCGGACAAAAGCACATTTCAGTGGATATCGGTGATACGTCTGCCTGACTTCGTCACTGGACCGGATTTCGACTGGGCCGTAGAAGAAGCAGCAAAGAAAAAGAAGGCAGATTTTTCTGCGGCAGAGTTCATGACATACGATGAAGGGCTCTGCGTTCAGTGTATGCATATAGGACCGTATGATGACGAGCCGGCCACTGTTGAGAAGATGCATGAATATATCCGGCAGCAGGGGTATGAGCTTGATATCACGGATAAGAGGCTGCATCATGAGATCTATCTCAGCGATGCGAGAAAAACAGCTCCCGAAAAGCTGAAGACCGTGATAAGACATCCCATCAAGGTCAGATGACCATTTCATGAAGGAACTGAATTATGACTAAAACTGATATATATGTTGGCCTGAATGATCAGGATACAAAACAGCAGAGGTTTGAGACGAAAAAGTATATAACGGTCCTGAAGGACGTCTGTAAAAGCTACAAGGTCCCGTTCTCCTTCAATGTGTCTGAGGGAGGCTATATCCATGAATCGGGCGAGTACGTGCAGGAGACGTCCCTGGTATTGACACTTATAGACGTGGATGACGGCATAGTGGAGGAGATCGCAAAGGATCTCTGCATGTTCTTCGGACAGGAATCCGTGCTGGTCACGAAAGGCATCGTCGAATCCTACAGCGTTAAGTGAAAACTGGAAACGGACTGATCTTTGAAAACGGATCGAAGGAGATAGAATAATGAAGGTGTTGATGATAATCTGCCAGTTGCTGGCAGTTGCGCTGTCCAATATCATGTTCGGAGTCGTAGCGTATTACTACTGCGAGATGCAGTGGGGTATAAAGTATATGGGCTACAGTGCTCCTGTCGGGACGGCATTTCTGCTGGCCATACCGTTCATCATCGGGATCGCGGCGCTTCTGATGCTGTCGCGGCACTTCAGAAAGAAGATCAAATCACAGTAAAGGAAGATCATTCAGGATATATCCGGACGGTGAGAAACACGTTATGTGATCTCACCGTTCTGTGATCTGCGGATCAGTGTGCCGCAGTACCTGACCGGAGAGATAAAGGCACCGGAAGAAGAAGTGGAAAACTGTCAACATATTCCAATAATTCTTCAAGAATGGTGTCAAAAATATGCACAAAAGACAACGTCAATTTTTGATGAAAAAATCCATTCATAATATGTTGACATACAAAAAGACCGATGATAAAATACCAATTACGTCACCCGTAAAAGGGTGATTCTTGGACCTTGAAAATTAAACAATATCACACAAAGAAGTGCAGCCCTTGTTAGCGAGCGAAAGAGCTCGCAGAAGTAACGAGGAAAAAGCCAGAAATGGCGTTCTCGAGCTAAGGTATCAAGTGTCTAAAGACACATGATATACAATAATTTAGAGAGTTTGATCCTGGCTCAGGACGAACGCTGGC
>JAFYZY010000008.1 GCA_017548485.1 Oscillospiraceae bacterium
GGTCCACCAGAACCCGTCCAGCCCGAAGAGCTTCGTCATCACGATCACGCTGAGGTTTGCGAACACCACGTTCTCCATCAGGGTGATGATGGTCGCTACTCTGGGGTTCTGCAGACCAGTAAAGAGATCTTGGACCGCGATCACAAGTCCGAAGAACGGGAATGTCGGTGCGGCCGCGCCAAGTCCTTTCAGGACCATCGCGACCAGCGCGGGATCCGAATCGTCCTTGAGGTAGAGCTTTACAAGAGATCTCTTGCCCAGCAGATAGAGCGTGACGATCACAGCTGCGAGCAGTATCATGAGCTCCGCCAGCTGCCTTGCGATGCGCTTGATCCTCTCCGGTTTCCTCTCCCCGTAGGCGAAGCTTATCATGGGGCTTACCGACGAAGATATGCCGAAGAAGGCGGACATGAAGATGAACTGCATGCTGTTTACGATGTGATTCGCCGAAAGAGCCATTTCGCTTGCGGTGTCCAGCAGAACCAGATTGATCACCAGGCTGTTTACTGCAAGCGAGAGTGAGGACACCATGTGAGAGAATCCGAGTTTGAGAGTCTTGAGAAGCAGGTTGCCGATGTGTCTTGAGGGCTTGCCGAAACCTATCTCGCAGTTCTTTCCGGAGTAGAAGATAAAGCCGAATATCAGCACAGCTACGGTCCCGCAGAAGTTCGCAAGAGCCGGACCGCTCATTCCCAGGTTCAGCTTTACTATGAACAGCCAGTCAAAAACTATGTTCAGGACCGCAGACATGAGCGTCGTGATCATGTTGTATACAGGCTTACCGGCAGGGACATAGAAAAATGAGAACAGCATGCTGAGCAGAGAAAGAGGGAAGAAGAAAACCATCTTTCCGAAGAACTGCCTGCAGTAGGGCATCAGCAGATCCGTGGCCCCGCAGAAACGGAGGACGGGTTCCATGAATATCCTGAGAAGGATAGAGACCGCTGCGCCGAAGAAGAAACTGAATATCCCGACAGACGTGAAATCGCCGGCGGCTTCCTCGGTCTTGCCTTCTCCCATCTTGGAAGAACAAAGCGACGCGCACCCGCCAAGGATGGAGGCGACACCGCTCTGCACCATGAACACAGGGGCGCTCACGCTGAATGCCGCCAGGGCGGTCGGCCCGAGATATCTTGAAATAAAAAGACTGTCGTCCAGAGACATCAAAAGCGAGAACATCATCTGGGTGAATACAGCGGTCGAACAGAATTTGGCCAGACCTGCCAGAGTGTAATCTTTTCCGATCGTCTTCTGTTGGTTATTATCCATAAGTACGATACCGTTCCTGTATACAATATGCACAAGAAATGTTATCAGTTTAACACTTATGAGTCAATAGACGGGACGCACGGATCAGGTTCACACAGAGACAAAAAAATATGCTGTATAATATAAAGAAACGATCAGTGAAAAGGAGCAGAAAATGGAAAGGAACAGGTTTTTTGAAGAGATAAACGGCAACTTCGGTTTCGGATGCATGCGGCTTCCGATGAACGGAGAAGAAGTCGATCTGCAGGAATTCGCACGGATGGCGGATGCCTTTCTGGATGCGGGATTCAACTATTTCGACACTGCGCATGCATACATAAACGGCAAGTCCGAGACGGCGATAAGGGAATGCATATCGAAACGCTATGACAGGAGCAGATTCCTGCTGGCTGACAAGCTGACGGATCCGTTCTTCGACAGGGAAGAGGACATCAGGCCGTTCTTCAAAAAGCAGCTCGAATGGTGCGGCGTGGAACACTTCGATTTTTATCTGATGCACGCACAGGGACTGAGGAACTATGACAAATTCAAAAAGTGCAGGGCATATGAGACCGCTGCCGAATTGAGGGAGGAAGGATTGATCCGCCACCTCGGGATCTCTTTCCACGACAGGGCGGAAGTGCTTGATATGATACTCACGGAGCACCCGGAGCTGGAGTTCGTACAGATACAGTTCAACTACGCGGACTATGAAGACGCCGCGGTAGAGAGCCGCAATGTCTATGATGTCTGCGCAAAGCACGGAAAACCGGTCATAGTCATGGAGCCGGTCAAGGGAGGCACTCTTGTAAATCTGCCTGACGAGGCCGACAGGATACTCAAGAGCCTCGGAGGCGGAAGCAACGCAAGTTACGCGCTGCGCTTCGCTGCGGGATTCCCGCAGATCGCTGTAGTGCTGTCCGGGATGAGCGATATGTCCCAGATGGAGGACAATGTCTCGACCATGAAGGATTACGAGCCTCTGTCTGAAGAAGAACAGGCTGCCATATCCAGGGTGCGCGACATATTCAAGGGACTGGATCTGATCCCCTGTACAGCGTGCCGCTACTGCATAGAAGAGAACGACTGCCCCATGAGTATCCGTATACCCGATCTCTTTGCAGCGATGAACAACTTCCAGACGTTCCACAGTGACAACACATTTTTCTATTACGGAGACATCATTACCGGAAACGGACACGGCAAGGCTTCCGACTGTCTCAGGTGCGGAATGTGTGAACATGTGTGTCCGCAGCATCTGCCTATCAGGGAACTGCTGCAGAACGTTGCAGCCACGTTTGAAAAGTGAGAGATGATATAAAGAGTGCCCGGAGCAGTGCTCCGGGCATTGTCACTAATATGTGTATGTGTGATCAGGCCGGGTTCAGTCTTCCGGGGTGAGCTTCGCCTTCTCCAGAGCAATCATGATGACCGGAATAAGGATGAGCTGGATGATTATTCCGGGAAGAGCTGTGACGAAGGAACCGGTGACCCATGCCTTCAGGCTGTAGCTGCCAGCGTTGAAGATGAATGCTTTCGCAAGTCCGGAGACTACTCTGCCGGCGAGCATCGCAACTATCAGGGAGATGATGTTGTTTTTGGTCGCCTTTTTCATCAGGCCGGCAACGAGTCCGTAAACAGCAAGCTCAACGACCATTGACGGCAGTATCGCTGCGGGAGGCATGCCGGTCAGGGTGCTGGACAGGACCGGGGCCAGAATGCCGCAGACAAGGCCGTACCAGGGTCCGCACAGCAGACCGCACAGAAGTACCGGTATATGCATGGGAAGGAATATTGATCCGGCATTCTGAACAGAATGGAACGCTATCGGCAGTACTACACCGAGCGCCACACAGATAGCAGCGTAGACCATTTTCTTGGTGGAATTCTTTTTCATGGTTCTCTTTCTCCTCATAAAACAAAAACGCCAAAAGACAAGATCCGCAGCTTAAGGTACGGACACTGCCTTCTGGCACGCAGGGGACATCTTCTGATGTCATATTTACTGCGATTATAATTCGGTCTCATGAATGTGTCAACTTAACAGGCTCTGCGAGGCTGTGAAGCAGATATTAAACAACGCTGATGAGATAATTCAACAAATGTCTCCGGGGCAGAAACAGGTAAATTAAGCATAATGCAGAATCGGCAAAACGCCTGCTGAGGAGATAGACAAAGGCTGAACTAAATGGTATACTTTCTGCGGTCTTTAAGGCGATACTGAGATATCGGCAAGATCCCGGAACAAAAGGAAAAGGACGGAGTTCTGTCTGTCCGGTCTTTGTGTGATGTGATCCTGCCTGACGGCAGGTTTTTTTATGGAGAGAATCGTATGACGAACAGGATCATTACTGTTGACCCGGAACGCATCCTGGGATGCGAAGACAAGGGATGCGTGTTCTCTGATGACATAAAGGATACAGACAGCGGCAGAGAACTGTTCGTGTTTCCCGGTTTCTGTGATGTGCATGTGCACTTCAGAGAACCGGGTTTTTCATATAAGGAGACTATACTGAGCGGAAGTCTAGCCGCAGCCCGCGGGGGATATACCGACGTCTGTACTATGCCTAATCTTGATCCCGTTCCGGACAGTCCGGAACACCTTGAAGTTCAGCAGCGGATCATAGAAGAGTCTTCTGTGATCAGGATCCACCCTTACGGAGCGATCACGGAAAGAGAAGAGGGGAAAAAGCTGTCAGACATGGAAGGGATGGCAGAGGGCATCGTTGCGTTCTCGGACGACGGAAAAGGAATCCAGTCGGATGAGATGATGCGCAGCGCGATGCTCAAAGCAAAAGCTCTCGGGAAGATCATCGCAGCTCACTGTGAGGATGAGTCGCTGCTCAACGGCGGATATATACATGACGGGAGATACGCGGCAGAACACGGACACAGAGGGATCTCCTCCGAAAGCGAGTACAGACAGATAGAACGGGACCTGAAACTAGCAGAGGAGACAGGCTGCGCGTACCATGTCTGCCACATATCGGCAAAGGAGAGCGTTGACGCTGTCAGAAAAGCCAAAGCCCGGGGAGTTGACGTTACCTGCGAAACTGCGCCGCATTACCTGGTGCTGTGTGAAGATGATCTGCAGGAAGAAGGCAGGTTCAAGATGAATCCGCCGCTGAGATCCCGGGAAGACAGAGAGGCGCTGATAAAGGGCCTGCAGGACGGCACCATAGACATGATCGCCACGGATCACGCTCCGCACAGCGCGGAGGAGAAAAGCAGAGGGCTGGAAAAGAGCGCCTTCGGGATAACGGGTCTTGAGACGGCATTCCCCGTGCTTTACAGCAGTCTCGTTCTCAGCGGCAGGATCAGTCTGGAAAGGCTCATCACACTGATGTCATCCGCACCGAGAAAGAGGTTCGGCATTACCGGTGACCCGGGATATACGGTCTGGGATCTGAATGAAGCATACAGAATAGATACCGGCCAATTCCTTTCAAAAGGCAGATCCACTCCGTTTGAGGGAATGGAAGTGCACGGAAGCTGCATCAAAACTGTGATTAACGGAAAAGAGATATACAGGAGATAAACGGAAATGGCAAAGCGTAAAGACATCAGCAAGATACTGATCATCGGATCCGGCCCCATCGTCATCGGTCAGGCAGCGGAGTTCGACTATGCGGGCACGCAGGCCTGTCTCGCTCTTAAAGAGGAAGGCTATCAGGTCATTCTCTGCAACTCGAATCCGGCCACGATCATGACGGACACATCGATCGCCGACAAGGTATACATGGAACCGCTTACGCTGGAATACATCGCGAAGATACTCAGATACGAGCGCCCCGACGCCATCCTTCCCGGCATCGGAGGACAGACCGGCCTCAACCTTGCAGTACAACTGGAGAAAAAAGGAGTGCTGAAAGAATGCGGCGTTGAACTGCTCGGCACCTCCAGCCACAGCATAGAACTGGCAGAGGACCGCGAGATGTTCAAGGAGATGTGCATCTCAATAGGAGAGCCCGTCATACCCTCCGAGATCACATACAGCGTGGAAGAGGCCGTCAGAGCTGCAGAAGATATCGGTTACCCCGTGGTGCTCAGACCGGCATTCACTCTGGGAGGATCCGGCGGCGGTTTTGCCAACGACGTCACGGAACTCATGGAGATAGCATCAAACGCGTTCAACGTGTCTCCGGTGCATCAGGTACTGGTCGAGAAGAGCGTCAGGGGCTTCAAGGAGATAGAATTCGAGGTCATGCGCGACTCCAGAGACAATGCGATAACCATCTGCGGGATGGAGAACGTGGACCCCGTCGGAGTTCACACCGGTGACAGCGTCGTTGTAGCGCCTATCCTCTCGCTGTCGGATGAGGATCTCAAGATGCTCAATGACAGCGCCATCAAGATCATCAGGGAACTGAAGATCAGCGGAGGCTGCAACGTTCAGTTCGCGCTGAATCCCGAGACCAGCGAGTACTTCCTCATAGAGGTGAACCCCAGGGTATCGAGATCATCCGCTCTGGCTTCCAAGGCCAGCGGATATCCAATCGCCAGAGTGACCGCAAAGATAGCAGTCGGAATGACTCTGGACGAGATCCCGGTCGCCGGCGGATATGCGTCGACCGAACCGTCTCTGGACTACTTCGTGGCCAAGTTCCCAAGGTTTCCCTTCGACAAGTTCCCCACGATATCCAATGAGCTGGGAACGCAGATGAAGGCTACCGGAGAAGTTATGGGCATAGGCTCGAATCTGGAAGAGTGCCTGCTCAAATCTGTGAGATCTCTGGAGATCGGCGTCAACCACCTGTATCTCAAAAAGTTTGACAGCTACAGCGATGGGGAGCTCGAACAGTATGTATCGGACTTCAGGTCGGACGGCATGTTCGCGGTCTGCGAACTGCTTAGGAGAGGGATCTCCGTAAGCAGGATCCACGAACTGACCATGATAACCGAACTGTTCCTTGAGTCATACAAGAAGATCGTCGACATGGAGAAGAAGCTCCGGGAGAACGTCAACTCCATAGAAGTGCTGAGAGAAGCGAAGAAGATGGGCTTCTCAGACGGGTTCATCGCAGAGCTCTGGAACCTTAAGGAAGTCGAAGTTTACGAGAGAAGGAAGAAGAACGGGATCACGCCGGTGTTCCGCATGGTGGACACGCTGCACACCGGGAAATACATACCGTACCTCTATTCTTCATACTCCGGCGAAAACGAGTCGAGACTCACCGAGTTTAAGAAGATAGTGGTCCTCGGCGCAGGACCTATAAGGATCGGACAGGGGGTTGAGTTCGACTATTCCTCAGTCCATTCAGTGCAGACCATAAAGCGCTCCAAATACGAAGCGATCATCATAAACAACAACCCCGAGACGGTATCGACTGACTATACCACTGCCGACAAGCTCTACTTTGAGCCGCTTACGGTGGAAGACGTCATGGCGATCATCGATTATGAGCAGCCTGACGACGTTGTCGTGTCTCTCGGAGGTCAGACGGCGATCAACCTGACCCAGCCGCTGCTTGACAGAGGGGTCCGGATCGTCGGAACCAACTGCGAAGCCATAGATACGGCTGAGAACCGCGAAAGCTTCGAAAGGATCCTCAAGGAACTGGAGATCCCCCAGCCGGAGGGAGATGCCGTGACTGATATCGAAGCGGGAGTAAAGGTCGCAGAGAGGATAGGATATCCTGTGCTCGTCAGGCCGTCCTTCGTGCTGGGCGGCAGAGCCATGCAGATCGTCTCGAACGAGGAGCAGCTCAGACGCTATCTGAAGTCCGCGGTGGAGATAGACAAGGACAAGCCGGTCCTGGTCGACCATTACATAGAGGGCAAGGAACTGGAAGTCGACGCGGTATGCGACGGGACCGACGTCTTCGTGCCCGGCATCATGGAGCTGGTGGAGAGGACGGGAATACACTCCGGAGACTCCATAAGCGTATACCCGACCTTCAGCGTATCCGACAGGGTCAAGGGGATCATCCTTCAGTATTCGAAGAAACTCGGCCTCGGCATTGGCATAAGGGGCCTTTACAACATCCAGTTCATAGTAGACAAAAACGAGAACGTCTACATCATCGAGGTAAACCCGAGATCGTCGAGAACGGTGCCTTTCCTCTCCAAAGCCACAGGGTATTCGCTCGCAGACATAGCCACGGAGGTGACTCTGGGGAAGACCCTGAAGGAGCAGGGCATATTCACACTGTATCCCGACGAGAAGAAGAGATACTACGTCAAGGTGCCGGTGTTCTCATTCAACAAGATCAAGGGACTGGACGCGTACCTGAGCCCGGAGATGAAATCCACAGGCGAAGCCATAGGATATGACGACAAGCTCAACAGAGCACTTTATAAGGCGCTCCAGGCCGCAGGAACGAAGGTCCAGAACTACGGAACGGTCTTCGTGACGGTGGCAGACAAGGACAAGGAGGAGGCCCTGCCTCTGGTGAGGAGATTCTACAATCTGGGGTTCAACATCCAGGCGACTTCCGGAACGGCGCAGTATCTCAAGGACAGAGGAATAAGGACACATGTCCTCGGCAAGATCGGCGAGGGAAGCGAAGACATTCCGGAGGCGATCAGACAGGGTTATCTCTCTTACATCATCAACACCAGGGATCCGGGATCGGTCAATGAGGAGAGCGACGGAGGCCAGATAAGAAAGCTCGCCACCGAGAACAACGTCTCGATCTTCACATCGCTCGACACGGTCAGAGTGCTTCTGGACGTCCTCGAGGAGACCACTCTCACGATCTCCACGATCGATGCATGAGGAGGCTGCGGTGAAGGAATCCGTATTCAGGATAAAAGAGAACAGGAAGATCGCGCCGCTGACGTTCCTGATGGTGCTGGAAGGGGACTGCGCCGGAATGGACAGGCCCGGACAGTTCGTGAATATCAGGATAGAAGGTCTCTTTCTGAGAAGACCGATCTCCGTTTGCGATGTCAGAGGAGACGAACTCACTCTCATATACAAGACGGTGGGAAAGGGGACGGAGGCGATGTCCCGGATGAGCCGGGGACAGGAACTTTCGCTTCTCACCGGACTGGGAAACGGATATGATCTGACAAAGGCCGGAGATGCACCGCTGCTGCTGGGAGGAGGTGTCGGCGTGCCGCCGCTCTACCTTCTGGCGAGAAAACTCAGGCAGGAAGGGAAAAAAGTCAGAGTGGTGCTCGGATTCAACAGAGCTGATGAGATATTCTTCGAAAGGGAGTTCACTGAGCTTGGCTGTGAAGTCACAGTGACGACGGTCGACGGCAGCGCCGGAATCCAAGGATTCGTCACGGACGCCATTCCGGAGGACTACAGTTATTTCTATACCTGCGGTCCGGAACCGATGCTCAGAGCGGTAAAGAAAGCGACCGGGACCTCGGGACAGTTCAGTTTTGAGGAGAGGATGGGATGCGGATTCGGAGCCTGCATGGGTTGTACCTGCCGCACCGTCACCGGATATAAAAGGATATGCAAGGACGGACCCGTCCTGGAAAAGGAGGAGATCCTGTGGGAAGACTGAGCACCGATCTGTGCGGAATAGAAATAGACAGTCCGATCATCCCCGCTTCCGGAACATTCGGGTACGGGTATGAATACGCGGAACTGTATGATATAAACATTCTGGGGACATTCTCGTTCAAGGGGACGACAAAGGAGCCCCGGTTCGGGAATCCTACGCCCAGGATCGCCGAAACACCGTCCGGCATGCTGAATGCCGTAGGTCTGCAGAACCCGGGGGTGGACAGGGTCATAAGCGAGGAACTGCCGCGGCTCTCGAAGGTGTTCGGGAAGCCGGTAATGGCAAATGTGAGCGGATTCTCCGTGGACGAGTATGTGGAGACCTGCGCGAAGCTTGACTCGCAGGAACAGGTCGGATGGCTGGAAGTGAACATCAGCTGCCCTAACGTACACGGCGGCGGGATGAGCTTCGGGACGAGCGCGGATTCCGCAGCAGAAGTGACCAGAGAAGTAAAAAAGGTCACTTCCAAGCCCGTGATCATGAAGTTGTCACCTAATGTCACGGATATAGCTGCCATAGCGAGGGCGTGCGAGGAAGCCGGCGCGGACGGGGTGAGCCTTATCAACACCCTTATGGGAATGAGACTGGATATCCGCAGGAGAAAGCCGATCCTGGCAAACAGGACCGGAGGCCTGTCAGGCCCCGCAGTATTCCCGGTAGCTCTCAGGATGGTCTGGGACGTTTATAAGGCTGTCAGCATCCCGGTGGTAGGTATGGGCGGAGTCTCATCGGCAGAAGATGTTATAGAGATGATGCTGGCCGGCGCAGCCGCAGTGGAGATCGGTTCGGCAAATCTGACCGATCCTTACATCTGCAGGAAGATCACGGAGGATCTTCCTGAACTGATGGACAGCCTCGGGATCGAAAACATAAAAGATATCATCGGAGGAGCGCACAATGGGTAAGGATGTCATAATCGCATGCGACTTCAGCAGCGCTGAAGAGACGCTGTCTTTTCTGGACAGATTCACCGGAAGGAAACCTTTCGTCAAGATAGGGATGGAACTGTTTTATTCGGCAGGACCGGAGATAGTTAAGGAGATAAAGAAAAGAGGACACAGGATATTCCTCGACCTGAAGCTGCATGACATACCGAACACGGTTAAGAAGTCCATGGCTGCGCTCTCTTCGCTGGATGTGGATATATGCAATCTCCATGCCGCAGGCGGTGCGGCGATGATGAAAGCGGCTCTGGAAGGCCTTACCAGGTCTGACGGTACCAGACCGCTCCTCATTGCGGTGACTCAGCTCACGAGCATTGATCAGCAGACGCTGGAAGAAGAGCTTCATATCAGGGAACCGCTGGCGGATGTGGTGATGGACTATGCCAGGAATGCGGCGTCCGCGGGACTGGACGGAGTTGTATGCTCGCCGCTGGAAGCGGGGAAAGTACATGAAGCATGCGGAAAGGGATTCCTCACGGTGACTCCCGGGATCAGATTCGCAGACAGTTCGAGCGACGATCAGAAGAGGATAATGACACCTGCTCAGGCAAGGATCGAGGGGTGTGACTATATCGTTGTCGGCAGAGTCATAACTGCCGCGGAAGATCCCATCGCGGCATATGAGAGATGCTGCGCGGAATTCGTGGATTGAGAGGAGAGAACGCAATGGAACTGAACAGACAGATAGCAGAGGATCTGCTGAAGATAAAGGCAGTCTTCTTCCGCCCCGAGGAGCCATTCACATGGGCCAGCGGGATAAAGAGCCCGGTCTACTGTGACAACAGACTGACTCTCACGGCCCCGGAGGTCAGGAACGACGTGGAGAACGGTCTGGCGGCACTAATAAAAGAGCACTATCCGCAGGCGGAAGTCCTCATGGGGACATCCACCGCGGGAATCGCACACGCCGCGATAGTCGGCCATATCATGGGGCTTCCCATGGGATACGTGAGGTCCGGCAGCAAGGATCATGGCAGACAGAACCAGATCGAGGGAAAACTTGAGCCGGGACAGAAGGTCGTGGTGGTGGAGGATCTGATCTCCACGGGCGGCAGTGTGATAGAAGTGGTAAATGTTCTCAGGGAAGCAGGCGCGGAGGTCCTGGGAATAGTGTCGATCTTCACCTACGGGATGAAGAAGGGCCTGGAAAGGCTTGCTGCGGCAGATGTTGAGAACCACTCACTGACAGATTTCGACTGCATCGCGCAGGTAGCTTCCGAGACCGGATACATCAGGCCTGAGGACGTCAGGAGGCTGATCGCTTTCCGCGATGACCCATCTGACGAGAGCTGGATAGGAGCATAAAATGAGGAGCATCATCGACATACTTGATCTGAGCACGGAGGAGCTGGACAGTCTTATCGCGGTCGCGCTCGACATCATAGAGCATCCGAGAAAGTATGCGCATATGTGCGACGGCCTGAAGCTCGCGACGCTGTTTTTTGAGCCGTCCACCAGGACCAGGATGAGTTTCGAGGCGGCGATGTATGAACTGGGCGGACATGTCATCTCCATGGCCAGCGCAGCGTCGTCTTCTGCGGCGAAGGGAGAGAGCGTAGCCGATACGGTTAAGGTCATCAGCTGCTATTCGGACATAATCGCCATAAGGCATCCCAAGGAAGGCGCAGCCCTTGTTGCTGCGAACAACGCCTCCATTCCGGTCATCAACGGCGGCGACGGAGGCCATTGCCATCCGACCCAGACTCTGGCTGACCTGCTGACCATACACAGGGAGAAGGGCAGGCTAGGCGGACTCACCATCGGTGTCTGCGGAGACCTGAAGTTCGGAAGGACAGTGCATTCCCTGATCAACGCGATGTCCAGGTATGAGGGGAACAGATTCGTGCTGATCTCCCCGGAAGAGTTGAAAGTGCCGGACTACGTCGTCGACGAAGCGCTCGAGCGCAAGGGTATCCCTTACAGGGAGACGACGGATCTGGACGCGGTGATGCCGGAGCTCGATATACTCTACATGACGAGGATCCAGAGAGAGAGGTTCTTCAACGAAGAGGAATACCTGAGGCTCAAGGATTCATACATCCTTACCGCAGACAGGATGAAGAATGCGGGCAGCGACATGATCGTCATGCA